>JAYGEF010000413.1:0-2755 GCA_046582535.1 Alphaproteobacteria bacterium | reverse complement strand
CTTCCTGGCCGAGAACGCCGCTTTCGTGCGCGCGTTGGCCGACGCCGAAGTCGGCTTTATCGGACCCGGCGACAAGGCTATCGCGGCAATGGGCGACAAGCTTGAATCAAAGCGCCTGGCCGAGAAGGCCGGGGTCAACACCATTCCCGGCCACGACGGTATCATCGCTGACGTCGACGAGGCGGTGGCCGTTGCTGCGTCGATCGGATACCCGGTTATGCTCAAAGCCACGGCCGGCGGCGGCGGTAAGGGCATGCGCATTGCCCGCGACGAGGCTGAGACCCGGGAAGGCTTTGTCCAGGCCACTTCGGAGGCCCGGTCGAGCTTCGGTGACGGCCACATTTTGATTGAGAAATTCGTCGACCAGCCGCGCCATATCGAAATTCAGGTGCTGGCCGACGGCTATGGCAACTGCATCCATCTGGGGGAGCGTGAATGCTCGATCCAACGACGCCACCAGAAGGTCATCGAGGAGTCGCCGAGCCCCTTCCTCGACGCCAAAACCCGCGCCGCCATGGGCGCCCAGGCAATCGTCCTGGCAAAGGCCGTGGACTACCGTTCGGCGGGCACGGTGGAATTCATTGTTGATGGCGATAAAAACTTTTACTTCCTTGAAATGAATACACGATTACAGGTTGAACATCCAGTGACGGAGCTGGTCACGGGTATCGATATCGTTGAGCAAATGATCCGCGTGGCGGCCGGCGAAACTCTCGCATTGGCCCAGGATGACGTGACGGTTGATGGCTGGGCCATGGAGGCCCGAATCTATGCGGAGGAGCCGTCGCGGGGTTTCCTGCCGGCACCGGGTCGGTTGGTCCGTTACCGTCCGCCCGAGACTGTTGGCGTGCGGGTTGATTCGGGGGTTTTCGAGGGCGCCGAGGTCAGCCTGTATTACGATCCGATGATTGCCAAGCTGTGCGCTCACGGGGCCAATCGCGATCAGGCCATCGAACGGCTCGGTGCCGCGCTCGATGCGTTTGAGATCGCTGGCCCCGGCGATAATCTCGTCTTTCTTGCCGCGGTCATGGGTCACCCCCGTTTTATTGCGGGAAATCTCACCACGGCCTTTATCGACGATGAATACGGCGCGACCTTCGATGGCGTTGAGCTGACCGGTGAGCTGTTGGAAACATTGCTTGCCACGGCTGCTCTGGTGCAGCTGCGTGAGGATGAGCGGAGCCACGGAATTTCCGGGCGGGTGGCCGGCGTCGGTTGGATGCCGAGCCGCCGCTGGGGTGTCAGTCTCGGTGGTGAAATTCATATGCTAGAAGCATCTTTGAACGACGCCGGGGTAGAGGTTGCCGTGGGTGAGCAGGCCGTGAGTCTTTCCAGCGCGTGGAAGCCCGGTGAAACCCTGTTGCAGGGGATCATCCAGGGCCGTGCGGTGACGGTGCGGGTTAACCGTCAGGGCGAGGGTTATCGGCTGTGCCACCGTGGCGCTGATGTAATCGCAGTGGCGCGTCCGGAACGGGCGGCCGAACTCGCCGCCACCATGCCCGTCAAGGCGGCGCCAGACCGCTCACGCTACCTGCTATCGCCCATGCCGGGCCGGGTGATCTCAATCATCGTCGAGGCCGGCCAGGCCTTCAAGGCCGGCGATGCCTTGTGCGTTGTCGATGCCATGAAAATGGAAAATGTGCTACGCGCCGAGCGCGATGGACAGGTGGCCAAGATCGTTGCTGATGTGGGTGACAGCGTCAGTGTTGATCAGGTGATTCTCGAGCTTGATTAAATAGCCTCACGCCGCATTGGGTTAACGCTATGTTAACTAAGGTTAAGTAACTTTAGGCTGGGAATTCCGTCCAAAAACATTGCAAGCACAAAGGTTGTGGATCGCGGACGGTAAATGAAGGCAAAACCGCGGTATAGCGATGGCATTTGCGATAGGGAATAGGGCGCATAGTGGTGCGTCAGACTGGCTACGGCGGTTGCCGGGAATGATCATCGCTTCGGTGGTCGCTGTACTGCTGCTATTGGCGGGGGCTTATATTTGGGGCGAATTTAATCAGTCCGCCGCCATAGCCATGCAGGATACCGCCACCGCCTGGCTGGTCGATGACATCGCCGACCGTGTGGTGCTCGCAGTCGCCGTGTTGGCAATTCTGGGGCTTACGGTCGCCATCCTCAATATCCTGGCGCGGCAACGGCGCGCCGATGAGGCGGCGGCGATGGTGCAGGCCGACCTGTGGGCGGTAATTGACGCGGTGCCGGCGTCAATTAACGCCAAGGATCGGGACGGTCGTTTCACTTTCATCAACTACGGACAGGCCACGTTCCGTGGTCTCGACAAGTTTGACGCGATCGGAAAAACGCCCAGCGAAGCTTATGGCGACGATTACAAATCCTGGGATAACGACGAGCGCAACGAACAGATATTTCGCGACGGCAACCCGGCGCCGCGATTCGAAGAGCAGTTTCCCGACAACGACGTTGCCGTTGGTACTTGGCTGACCACCAAGGCACCGCTATTCGATGCGACCGGCGCGGTGAGCCAGGTGGCGACGATTTCCCTCGATATCACCGACCGGAAAGATGCCGAAAACCAGGCCGCCAAGGCTCATGAGCGTCTGGTGGACGCCCTCGAAAGCGTGCCCCGGGCGTTTGCCTTGTTTGACGCCGATGACTGTCTGGTTATGTGTAACAGGAAGACCAACGCAATCGAGCCCAGTCTGTCGGATGTCTGGAAACCCGGTGTCTCGTTCGCGGAAGTGGCAAGAGAATCAGTGAACCGCGGCCTGGTTGCCGAGGCGAG
>JAYGEF010000353.1:0-20157 GCA_046582535.1 Alphaproteobacteria bacterium | reverse complement strand
ACCGCGTAGACGCCGCTGCGCAGATCCGCCGGGATTTCATAGCTGAAGTCGGTGTCCCATTCGGCGTCGTAGAGGTCGTCGTCGTGGAAGTGGATGGCGCCGTATTCCTGGGGCGCGTGGCGCCAGTTCTGCTCGGCGCCGCTCCAGTTGAAGCCTTTGACCGCGCGCGACGGTAGGTTGACCAGCCGACCATGAAGGCCGTTGGGGCCGGCGTCTATGACCGTGACGTCGCCGATTTCGCGGGAGAAGTCCCAGGCCGCAACCACCGATGTATCGCGCTCGTGGGGCAAGGCGTCCCAGCCCAGGGCGGCGCCGTCGGCCAGGTTCAACGTGCGACCGACCAGCCGCGGCCGGTCGAGCTTGCCGTTGAAGAAGTGGCTGGCGCCGGGGCGGCCCGCTGGATGGGTCGCCGGCATCGCCGCCATAATCAGCGGCTGGGCACTAGCCATGGCGGGTGTGAAATCAGCGGCAACCGTGGCGCTGGCGCTGGTACTGGCTTCGAACTGCGGGCCGATAAAGTCCTGGGAGACGCAAATCACGCCCGCCGCCGCATCATAGGCGGCGGTAACAAGATGCCAGCGCCGCTTCGCCAGCGGCTTGCCGGTGGTGACTTCCACGGTGCCGCCGCTGCCGTCGCCGAGCCGCATGGCGGCGGCGGCGCTGTCGTCGATGGTCAGGGCGAAACCACTGGCAGTGGCGTCGTCCCAATTGGCGATCAGGCCCTGGGCGCCCTTTTCGGGGGTCGTGGGAAAAACCCAGGCCTGGACCGTGAAGCTGCCCAGGCCGGTCATCAACGGGCTTGAGGGAATGGTCACATAGGAGCCTGCCACGGTGATCTGCTCGCGGCCGGGATAGTCGCCGGCGAAGGGCGCCGCGATCTCCTCGTCGCGATAGATGTCGAGGTCGGGATCGTCGTTGCCGCAGATCACCCGCACCAGATTGGCGCGAAAGCGATCGGGCCCGTAAGTGCTGACCATGACGTTGAGGGTATCGCCCGGCATGACTGTCCAGGCACTACCATAACCAATGATCTTTTTCATTGTACATCCCCCTTGGCGCTCGAATTTTCTAGGCCGGCGCGACGCCGGTAACTGCCTGCCAGCGTATGCGGAAGACTTTCTTGGTGGCGGCGTCGTAGTCGTCGAACACCAGGTCGTCGTAGTACTCCAGCTTGGCCCCGCGGACCTTCGGCATCTTGGCCAGGGTCCACTCAACGTGGCGCTTGGTGCAGACGATGATGATGCGCTCTGCCATGGGCATCAGGCGCAGGCGATTGACCACCAGGGCCAGCTCGAGGCTGTGGGGGCCGCCGGGATTTTGATCGAATTCCTCGATCAGGTCGGTTCGTGAAGGATCGATTTCGTACATTCCCTAATCCTTTGGTCAGTGCCGGGCGGCAAGATATTATTGCGCGGGTTCCACGGTTATAAAATAATTTTTGAAGTTCCCAGTCATTTTGAAGAAACCCTTGAAACCGCGCGGGATGACAAATGCGTCGCCCGCCGTATAGGTCTCGGTATGGCCGCTTTGGTCGGTGATGGTCGACGTGCCCTCAAGCACGAAGCAGAGCTGATCAAAGGGATAGTCGCGCGTCTCCTCGGTGCACGGCGTGCATTGCCAGACGCCGACGTTGACGTTGCCGGTCGCGTTGGTGAAGAACATATGCCCGCGTTCGTCGGCGATGCCATCGGCCACCGCGTCGTCGGCGATATAGCCCATGGGCTTCATCTCGCCATCGGGCGACCCGCCGGGCAACAGGCGGGTAATAACGTTGTCAGTCATCGTATTGTCTCCCAAGGTAAGGGATTGATTGGAGCGTCGCGTGGAGGCCGGAAAATGTAAAGGGCTCGCACCCGAAATGTAAAGGGCTCGCTCCCGGTTGCCGGCGCGAGTGTTTCGCATTCATTTACAATCGAAAACCACGCGGTGGTTTCGGATCAGAACCCGGCTTTCATGGTCTTGAACCGCTCGTCGGCCTTGTCCTTTGGTCAGCGTCAGGCAGCAGGATTCTACAGCTCCGGCTCGACGGTGATGAAGTAGTTCTTGTAGTGCTCGGTCATTTGCCAGGTGCCGTTGAAGCCGCGCGGAATGACGTATGAGTCGCCCAGCTCAAAGGTCTCGGCATGGCCGCTTTGGTCGGTAATGGTCAGCGAGCCCTCAAGCACGAAGCAGCACTGATCAAAGGGGTAGTCGCGAACCTCTTCAATGCAGGGCGTACATTCCCATACAACCACATTGACGTTGCCCGCCGCGTTGGTGAAGAACATGTGGCCGCGTTCATGGGCGACGCCGTCAGCCACTGAGTCGGCGGCGATATAGCCCATGGGCTTCATGCCGCCATCGGGCGAGCCGCCGGGCAACAGGCGGGTAATCACCTTGTCAGTCATCGTATCTTCCCCCTGGTTCATAGGTTCGTCCTATACCCAGGAGCAGAGAAAAGGGCCCGCACCATTTTAATAGCGCGAGCCCTTCTCGTTTCGCGAAGTCAGAAACCACGCGGTGGTGTCAGATCAGAACCCGGCCTTCATCTCCTGGAATCTCCGGATGACCTCATCCTTATCCTTGAAGCGGCAGTAAAGCACGCCCGACTCCAGAAGCTCGGTCGGATCCCTGGGAAGCTGCAGGCCGGCCAATGTCTCGTCGCTGACGAGCTCGAACGCGCGCTGGTTCGAGTGGCCCATGCCCCACTCGGTGATATAGAGCAACCCGCTATCGACCGAGATCATCGAATCGAGCATGTCATAGGCCTTGTCCGGATGCGGCCCGTCCTTGATCAGACAAATTCCGCAGGACCAGGTCTCGACCCCTTCCTTCGGGAGCATGAACCTGACCGGAATGCCTTCGGACCTGAGGAACGCCGCGCCGCTGTCCCAGGTCAACGCCGCCACCACCTCGCCCGACGCCAGTGCCTGGGTGACCGAACTCTCGTCCGTGGCATAGAACCGCAGCAGCGGCTTCTGCTTCTCGAGTAGGCCCATCACCTTGTCGAGGTCGGCATCGCTCATGTCGCAGGGATCGACTCCAGCATAGATGGCGGTGATGAATAGGGTCTCATCGACCGAATCGAACACCGCGAGACGCCCTTTGTAGCGCTCGTCCCACAACAGAGACCACGAATCCTCGCCTTCCCAGTCGACCAGATCGGTGCGATAGGTGATCGAGGTCCGGCCCCAACTGGTCGGTATGAACCACTGCTCGCCGTTGAACTGGGTGCCCTTGAGGCTCTTGAGCACCGGAAAGACGTCGTTCCAGTTCTCAAGGCGGCTGGTGTCGATGGCCTCAATCAACCCGGCATCCCGCCACTGGGACACCATCGGGCTGCAGGGCTGCACCAGGTCGGGTGTGAATCCGGTGCGGACCTTCTGGAACGCCTCGTTCTCATCGGCGTAGAATACGTACTCGGGCGGGACGCCGTGCTTTTCCTCGTAGGCTTTGTATAGCGTCGGATCATCGAAGCCGCCCCATGTGAAGTAAATGGCCTCGCCATCGTGGTCCGCGGCGGCGCGCCGCGGCGCCATCGGCGCCGCGACCATAACCAGGCCGACCGCCGCCATCGCCTTATTGATCTGGCGGCGGCTCAGTGTGCCGGCGGCTTGTTTGTCCTTAAATTCATTGATGTCCATGTCTGCTCCCTGTGTTTGTGGGGCCGGCGCTGGCCGCTTCGTGGCGCTCGGCCCTCAATTATTCATTCGTACATGCCCACGACCAAGGGGAACTAGCTGATCGGACGAAGCTAAACACTATCCGTCCAGTCAGTCAGTTTCAAGCTCGTTTTGCCGATGGCGCGAGCTAGTCAATCAGTTTGGTCACCGTACCCAGCAAATCGCCGGCGCCACCTCGGCTTGGCATGGTGGCATGAATATGGCCGACCAGACGGGAGAACGGCAGGCTCTGCAGCCATTCCTTGCCGGGGCCGGTGAGGTCGGCGATGAAAATTCCTTCGCCGCCGAACATCATGGTCTTAACCCCGCCGATCGGCGCAATCCGGTAATCGACGCTGGCGGTCAACGCGGCCAGGCAGCCGGTATCGACCTGGAGTTTCTCGCCGACCCCGAGGTCGCGTTCGACCACCGTGCCGCCGGCATGGATGAAGACCCAGCCGTCGCCGGTCAGGGACTGCATGATGAAGCCCTCGCCGCCGAAAAAGCCGGTGAGGATGCGTTTCTGGAAATGGATGCCGATCTCGACGCCCTTGGCCGCCGCCATGAAGCTGTCCTTCTGGCAGATCAGCATGCCGCCGACCTCGGACAGTTTGACCGGAAGGATGCTGCCGGGGAACGGCGCCGCGAAGGCCACCTGGCGGGCCTCCTCGCCGCTGGTGGTAAATACCGTGAGGAACAGGCTTTCGCCGGTCAGCACTCGCTTGCCGGCGCCCAGCAGTTTGTCGAAGATGCCGTCCTGCTGGCCGCTGCCGTCACCGAAAATGGTCGTCAGGGTGACGTCATTGTGCTTGTACAAGAGCGCCCCGGCCTCGGCGATGACGCTTTCGCCGGGATCGAGTTCGACTTCCACGAACTGCATGTCGTCGCCGACGATGCGAAAGTTGATGTCGTCGTCGGCGGTGCCCGCCACATGCTCGAACGAGCGGGTGAAGTGCTCGGCGAATTCGCTGATGGTCGAGACCGGCTACCAATCATCGAAGCCGTCGCGCCAGCATTGGGCGTCGGGATTGGAGCGGGCATGGCGCGCCGCGATTTCCCCGTGTATGGGACCGATGCGCTCGCCGCCCGAGGCAAAGTACCAGTCGTGGGTCTAGACCACGGGAACCCCGACCATGGCAAGCGGCGGCGCGCCGCAACGGTCGTGGAGCGCGGCCACCGCCTCTTCGTCAAGACCCAGCCCCTCGGCCAGCCAGCGCAGGTAGTCGGCCTCCTCGACGGTGTCCAACTCGATGGCCATGAGCGAGGCGGCGTAAACATCGGCGGCGACGGCTGGCGAGTCGACCGCCTTGACCAGGGCCGGAATATCGAACGGGTTCTCGATTTCGGCGGCGAGGAATTCCGTGTCCGGCGCACCGTCCATGATGCGCGCCCGCTCGTCGTCGTCAAGAGTGCCGTCGGCACAGGCGGCGGCGATCATGGCGCGCAAGAGCAGCCGGGCGTTCGCCTCGCTGCCCGCTGCCGCGCCGCCGTCCAGGGCCTGAGCCATCATGCTGCCTTCGGCCAGCGGCTCCTTCTTGCCCCGGCGGCGGCCGAATTTGGGTTTACCGTCATGCGACCCGACGTCCTTGGCGACCAGATTGTTGAGAACCGCTTGTGACTCGGCCATGGTTCAGCCTCCCGATGTCCTGTGGTTATGACTTCTCAAGAGTACCACAAGCCGCCTCGACCGGAGACTGAGGGCTCCTATCCCCTGGCGACTCCCCAGATTTCGACGGTGACATCGTCGGAATGCATCATCGGCTGGGGCACCAGGGTCAGGGGCGGCAGTTCGCCATAGATGGTGTCGGCAACCGCGCTCACGAAAGCCTCGGTGGCCGCCTGACTGCCGTCGGAGGTGTAGTAGCAGACCAGCAGGGCGTAATCCTTCGTGGTCTTGCCGTAGGCTTCGACGATATCGTTGACGTAGCGCATGGTGAAGCGCGCCTGCTCCAGCGGATCACCCGCATGCATGGCCTTGCCCTGGTTCATGGCTTCCTCGAACGGCACCTGGCCACCGGTCCAGATCATGTCGCGCAGCCGCGCACCCTGGCGGTAAGGCACCGGGATCGGCCAGTCCCACACCCGCTCGGGCCAACGGTCCTCGCGCGGGATGTATTTGTCGAAGCCGTTCCACTCGTCGCGCATGGCCAGCACCTCGACCTTGGTGACGCAGCCCTCTGGATACAGCACCTGGCACGGCACCACGGTGGCCGGCGGCGCCGGCTCACGGAAATAGCTGGCGCGCCGCGCCGCCATGGGCGCCCATTCGTCCATGGTGACGCCGAAGTAGTAGCCTTCCTTCTTGATGGCGTCCTGATAGCTGGCGCCAAGTTCGGCCAGAGTTTCCTCCATACTCGACATAACGATGTCGGTCTGCTCGATCGCCTGGCCTTCAGCCAAAGGGTTTCCCTGGTCATCAATGGCGGTGCGGCCCGGCACGGCAATGAACTCGCCGGCGCGCAGGCCGATGGTATAGCGCGGACGGTCGAACAGATCGGCGACGCGGTCAGGCACCGGGGCCTCGACGGAACGCACGTTGGGGCCGTCGCGCCAGCCCTTGGTGGCCATGGCCTGGATCTGGATTTCCTGGCCGTCGAAGGCCTGCTGGGGCACCGGGTGGGTGGTGATGGCCGGCGCCAGATCCGCATCGAAGGCCCGGCGCAGCGCCGCCAGCACGGTCCACTCGTCGCGGCTGCCGTCGCTTTTGTAGAACGCCTTGAGCCGGACCACGTCGGCAAGGGTGCAGCCGCGCTGGCCGAGGTCAGCGGCGACATTGGCCATGGCGCCCTGGATCTGGGCACTTAGGTCGCCGGGATGGGCAATCAGCCCGTCGCCGCCGAAGTCTCCGGCGCCGCCGACGAAGACCAAAGGTCCGGCATCATCCACTGTGCGGTTCGACTGTGCGATGGGCAGCCGCCAGCCGCCGTCATTCCCTGCCATGATCTCTCTCCCCAACATCAGAATTCCTTGGCCCAGCTAACCACGGCACCGCGATAGGGAGCAAGCGCCCTAGCCCTTGGCCACGCCCCAGATTTCGACGGTTATGTCGTCGGCATGCATTTTCGGTTGGGGCACCAGGGTCAGGGGCGGCAGTTCGCCGTCGATGGTCTGGCGATAGCGGCGACGAAGGCCTCGGTGGCCGCCGGGCTGCCGTCGGACGCGAAGTAGCAGACCAATAGCGCGTAATCCCGTGTCGTGCGTCCGAACGCCTCGACGATCTCGTTGACGTAGCTCATGGTGAAGCGCGCCTGGGCCAGCGGGTCATCCACATGGACGGCCTTGCCCTGGTTCATGCCCTCCTCGAGCGGCACCTGGCCGCCGGTCCAGATCATGCCGCGCAGGCCCATGCCCTGGCGGTAGGGCATCTCGATGGGCCAGTCCCACACCCGTTCGGGCTAGCGGTCGTCGCGCGGAATGTATTTGTCGAAACCGTTCCGGTGATCGCGCATGGCCAGGGCCTCGATCATGGTGTTGCTGCCCTCTGGATAGAGCGCGTGACACGGCACCGAGGTCGAGGGCGCCGCCGGCTCGCGAAAATACGTCGCGCGCCGCGCCGACATGGGCGCCCATTCATCCATGGTGGCGCCGAAGTAGTAGCTCTCCATCTTGATGGCGTCCTGGTAGCTGGCGCCCAATTCGGCCAGGGTCGCCTCGATACCGTCCATGATGATGTCGGTCTGCTCGACCCCGCGGCCTAGGGCCAGAGGCTCACCCTGGTCACCCATGGCGGTGCGCCCGGGAACGACGATCAGCTCACCGGCGCGCAGGCCCACCGTGTGGCGCGGCCGATCAAATAAGCTCGCCACCCGGTCGGGCACCGGGGCTTCGATGACACGCAGGTCCGCATTGTCACGCCAGCCCTTGGCGGCAATGGCCTGAAGCTGGACCGTCTGGCCCGCGAACGGCTGCAGCGGCATGGGCTGCAGGGAAATGGCCGGCGCCGGGTCGAGATCAAAGGCGCGGTGCAAAGCCGCCAGCAGTGCCCAGGCATCGCGACTGCCGTCACTTTGATAGAACGCCTTGAGACGGAACACGTCGGCGAGGCCGCAGCCGCGCTGGCCGAGATCGGCAACCACATTGGCCAGGGCGCCGGTGACCTGGGCGTCGAAGTCGCCGGCATGGGCGATCAGCCCTTGGCTATCGAAGTCGCCGGCGCCACCGACAAAGATCAAGGGCCCGGCATCGTCCACGGTACGGTTGGGTCGCGTGATCGGCAGCCGCCAACCACCTCCATTGCCCGCCATGGCGTCCCTCCCACATCAGATGTCCCTGGCTCAGCTAACCACGGGGCGGGCAAGCCGTCGATGGTTCAGATTTCGAGGCGGGGCATCTCGCGGCGCAGGGGTGCTTCGGCCGCGGCGGTGTCGTCGAGCTCGCGGGCGAAGCGGTGGCCGGAATAGACCGCATGGGCGATGGTGCCCGGCGCCAGGCAGTCGCCAATCCGGGTCAGCCCGGCCGCGTCACCATCGGCCACGAGCTCGTCATAGAGCGCATCGTTGGGCAAGCGCGCGGTGACCATGACCAGGGCCCTGGCGGCAATCTGGTGACGGCGGCCGGTGTAGGCACAGGCGATTTCCGCTGCCCCACCACCGCCGCCGGCCAGCACATGACCGGTCAGCACCGTGACGCCCTGTTCGAGAAGCCGGGTCTGGGTGCGGCGCTGCTCGTGGGTGCGAATGGCCCAGGCCGAGACATGGCCCGCCGACGTCACCAGGGTGACCTCATGGCCGGCGCGGCGCAGTTGTTCGGCCAGCAGGCCGCCCATGTAGTAGTGGTCGTCGTCGAAAATCACCACCGGGCCGCAAACCTCGGCGCCGGCCATGATGTCATCGGGGGTCAGCACTACCGTGTCGCCGGCCAGGGCCAACGGCATGGTGTGCCAACGGCCGACACCGTCGGCGCGCCAGCGGGCGCCGGTGGCCAGCACCACCCGTTCGGCGCCGACATCGCGTACGTCGGCGGCGCCGAGTTCGCTCGCCCGGTAAACCGCCACATTGGTCATGGCGGCAAGCTGCTGTTCGCGGTAGTCGCGCACCCGGATCCAGGCAGCCAGCCCCGGCAACCGGGCCTCGTTGACGACCCGCCCACCGAGCTCGGTTCCGGCCTCGGCCAGGGTGACCTGATAGCCGCGCTGTCCCAGAGCCCGTGCCGCCTCGAGGCCGGACGGCCCGGCGCCGACCACCAGTACATGGTCGGTCGAGCCCTTGGCGGCGATGACCTCCGGATGCCAGCCGCGCCGCCACTCCTCACCCATGGTCGGGTTCTGGGTACAGCGCACCGGCGCGCTCAGGGTATCGCTGGCGTAGCAGACGTTGCAGCCGATGCACTCGCGGATGTCGTCGGTGCGCCCCTGGTCGATCTTTTGCGGCAGGAAGGGGTCGGCGATGGACGGCCGCGCCGCGCCGATCAAGTCGAGGATGCCGCGCTTGACCTGGCCGACCATGGTGTCCGGCGAGATAAAGCGCCCGACCCCGACCACCGGCTTGGTGGTCAGTTGTTTGACATAGGCGACGTAATCCTCCTGGCCGGCTTCGCCGACAAAGCGCGAGGCGCCCATTTCATAGGAATAGTCGGACACCCCGACGTCCCACAGGTCCGGCGTCTCGGCCAGCATCTCGATGACCGCGCGCTGTTCGTCGTTGACCACCACGCCGTCGCCGTGGCCGCCTTCATCGACGGCGAAGCGCACGGCCACGGCGCACGTGTCGCCGATGGCATCCTTGGTCTCCTCGATCAGTTCGCGCAGCAGCCGGGCGCGGTTTTCCAGGCTGCCGCCGTATTCGTCGCTGCGCTGGTTGGTCTCGGCCGAGAGAAACTGGGTCACCAGATTGCGGTGGGTGGCGTAGACATAGACCACGTCGAAGCCGGCCTGCTTGGCCCGCCTGGCGGCATCGAGATGCCAGCGCCGCAGGTCGCGGATATCCTGCTTGTCCATGGCCCGCGATTGCACCGGGTCGTAACCCTCGCCGGGCAGGCTGGCGACGCCGAGGGTAGCGCCGCGGGTGTTGTGGTTGGCCGCGTTGCTGCCGCCGTGCCACAGCTCGACCCCGGCCAGTGCGCCGTGCTTGTGGACGCGATCAGTCATCACGGCGTGGGCCCTGACGTCGTCGTCGTCCCACAGGGTGGCGTTGATCAGCGGCGTGTTGTCCGAGGTCGGATGGATCGAGCAGTACTCGGTGCAGACCACCGCACAGCCGCCTTCGGCCTTGACCTCGCGCATAGCCGCCGACATACGCGGCGAGGCATAGCCCATGCCGCTGCAGTGGGGCGTCTGATAGAAGCGATTGCGCGCGGTGACCGGACCAATGACCACCGGCTCGAACAGAATGTCGTAGCGTGGATCACGCGTCATGGCGCCAGCCCTCCCCCGGCCGCGGAATACGCTCTAGTGGCCGGACGCCGGCGAAAATTCGTTGAGTACCTTCCACAGTTTGGCGATGAGGGCGCGGTCTTCCGTCGGGTCGAACCGAAACTCGACGGCCAGGCCGCCGACCAGCGAGCGCACCGCCCGGGTGCGCAGACGGCCGATACGCTGGACCTGAAGCTCGACGATGGCGCCGTTCTCGATCTCCGCGTCGACCTCCACATCAAGATGAATGGCGGCGCCGGATACCGACATATTGACCACCGAACCAAGATACTCGCCATCCTCGAGAAAGGCGGTGCAAGGCTCCTTGATCGAATGACGGAGATGGCGGCGTTTGTCGACTTGCTCGTCGCTCATACCAATTTCTCGTAACTGTGGAATATGCCCTAAAGGTCCGTGACGTAAACCTGATGAGTCATGGTGAATCAAATGTAAATCATGGAATGGCCACTCTATCATCGGCCCAATAGCAGACCTAGAGTAGAGGCAACGTGCGAATCGGGAGGAGACCATCCATCATGAGCGACAACAACCAGCCCGACGTCGGGCCCTACCGCCAGCGCTTCAGCCAGATTGCCACCATGATGCGCCTGCCCCATGTGGAAGATGCGGCGGGCCTCGATATCGCCTTCGCCGGGGTGCCCTTCGACATGGGTGTCTTCTTTCGCCCCGGCGCCCGCCTTGGGCCGTCGCAAATCAGGGAAATGTCACGCATGCTGCGCGCCGTCCATACGGCAAGCCATGTGGCGCCCTTCGATCTCTGCCAGGTGGCCGATGTGGGCGACGCCCCGGTCAATCCCATGAACGTGGAAGGCAGCATCGACCGCATCACCGACTTCTTCGCCGATCCCGCGGCCAAGGGGGTGACACCTCTCGCCATGGGCGGCTGCCACACCATCCCGGTGCCCATCCTGCGCGACATGAAGGCCGGCGGCGCCATTGCTGAACCGGTGGCCATGATCCATTTAGACGCCCACGCCGACGTGCTGCAGACCGGCCCGGCCTTCGACGGCTACGAGGTCAACCACGGCACCTTCGTGCGCCTCGCCATCGAGGAAAGGCCTGGTCGATCCGGCCCGCACGGTCCAGGTCGGTTTGCGCGGCACCCAGTACACGTCTGACGCCAACGACTTCGCCAAGGATTCAGGCTGCCGCATGATCTATCAGTACGAGTTCGACGATCTCGGCGTGGCGGCGGTGATCGCTGAAATCCGCCGGGTGGTCGGCGACGGCCCGGTCTATTTCACCATCGATGTCGACGGCCTCGACCCCACCGAATGCCCCGGCACCGGCCACCCCGAGCCCGGCGGCATCACCATGCGCGAGATGAACGCCATCATGCGCGGCATGCGCGGCATCGACATGATCGGCGGCGACGTCTCCGAGGTCTCACCGCCGTTCGACCAGGGTGGCATCACCGCGCTCAATGCGGCGCACTTGCTATTCGATATGCTGTGCCTTGCCGCCGAGGCCAAAGTCCGCCGGAAAAGCGCATGACCGGTAATTTTCCCACCATCGACGGCGAGCGCCTGTGGCAGACCCTGGAGGCCTCGGGCGAAATCGGCAAGTTCCGTGACAACGGCCTGTGCCGACTGGCCCTCAGCCAGGAAGACAAGGAGATGCGCGATCTGTTTATCGCCTGGGCCGAAGCGGCGGGCTGCACGGTGACCGTGGACGCCATCGGCAATATTTTCGCGCGCCGCCCCGGCAGCGACGACAGCCTCGACCCGGTGGTCATGGGCAGCCATCTCGATACCCAAATCCGCGGCGGCAAGTACGACGGCATCCTCGGGGTGTTGAGCGGCCTGGAGGTGATCCGCACCCTCAACGACCGGGACATCCCGACCAGGCGGCCCCTGGAAGTGGCGGTATGGACCAACGAGGAGGGCGGGCGTTTCAACCCGCCCATGATGGGGGCTTCGGTATTCGCCGGGGTCAATGATCTCAACGACATCTACGACGCCGTGGACAAGGACGGCGTCTCCGTGCGCACAGCGCTGGAGACCACCGGCTATCTCGGCGAAGCGCCCGTCGGCGGCCGCGCCTTCGACGCCTATTTCGAGCTGCATATCGAACAGGGTCCGATCCTCGATGACGAAGCCATGGACATCGGCATTGTCACCGGCAACTACAACGCCGGCGGCCTCAAGATCGAGATCACTGGCGAGACCAGCCATATCGGCCCGACCCCCATGGCCAAGCGCCGCAACGCCCTGGTCGGCGCCGCCTATCTGATTGCCGCCATCAACGACATTGGTTGGACTTACGAGCCCGAGGGGGGCAAGACCACGGTGAGCTATATCGAGGTCGAGCCCAACCTGTTCGGCATCATCCCCAACGTCGCCCGCATCACCGCCGACTTCCGCCATCCCGAGGTCGCCCGGGTCGAGGACATGCTGGCCAACATCCAGGCGGCCATGACCGAGGCCGCCGCCAAGGCCCGGGTCGATATGGCTATCACCGACAGCTGGCGCTTCGGCGCCGTACCCTTCGACGAAGGCTGCATGAACCTGCTCAAGCAGACCGCCAGCGACATGAGCCTCGACTACCGCGAAATCGAAAGCCAGGCCGGCCGCGACGCCTACGCCATCGCCCGCATCCTGCCGGTGGCCATGGTCTTCACCCCGTGCCGCGACGGCATCACTCACAACATCAACGAGGAAATCGACCTGGCCCGCACGGTGCCTGGCGTTAATCTGTTCCTCAACGCCGTCCTGCGGCGAGCCAACCGGGAGTAACACGCGACATGTCTCAACAAATCACCGTCGGCGAGCTCGTCGCCGCCGCCCTGGCCGGCCTCGGCGTGCGCCACGCCTTCGGCGTCGTCTCGATCCACAACATGCCCATGCTCGACGCCATCGGCCGGGGCAATGCCATCCGCTTCGTGCCAAGCCGGGGCGAGGCCGGCGCCGCCAACATGGCCGACGGCTATGCCCGGGTGTCGGACGGCCTCGGGGTGGTGATCACCAGCACCGGCCCCGGCGCGGCTAACGCGGTGGGCGGCCTGCTCGAGGCGCGTATCGCCGGCATTCCCCTGCTCCATCTCACCGGCCAGACCGCCGCGGCCAACATCGGCAAGGGCCGGGGCTCGGTCCACGACGCCCCGGATCAGCTCGCCATGCTGGCCTCGGTATGCAAGGCGGCCTACCGCATCGAGCGCGCCGAGGACGCCCTCGACGTGTTGCGCCATGCCGCGGCCGAAGCCCTGGCGGCGCCGGCCGGACCGGTCAGTGTCGAGCTGCCCATCGACGTCCAGAAGTCCACCATCGAGCGCCCCGCCGCCCTCGACGCCCTGAGCCCACCGGCCCACAGCGCGCCGCCGCCCCGGGAGCGCGACCTGGACGCCCTGGCGGATCTCGTCGCCACGGCCAAACGGCCGCTCCTCTGGCTCGGTCACGGCGCGCGCCGGGCCGGGGCGGAAGCCCAACGACTTATGGACATGGGTTTCGGCGTGGTGACCAGCCAGCATGGCCGCGCCATTGTGCCCGAGGATCATCCGCTGTCCCTGGGTGCATTCAATCTCATGCCCGATGTGGAGGCGCTCTACGGCACCTGCGATCTGATGATCGTCGCCGGCTCGCGCCTGCGCGGCCACGAGACCCGCGACCAGGCCCTGGCCCTGCCGGCCCGCCGGGTGCGTATCGACGTCGACCTGGACGCCGCCGACCGCAGTTATTCCAGCGATATGTTCGTCGCCGGCGACGCCGCCCAGGTGCTTGGTGGTCTGGCCGACCGGCTCGACGGGCGCCCAGAAGGACAAACTAATATCGACCCGGTCTTTGCCGCCGACGTGAGCGCCGCCCGCGCGGCCGCCGAGAGCCGCGTCCGCGCCGGCCTGGGTGAGCACACGGCGCTGTGCGACGCGGTGCGTGCCGCCATTCCCGGCGACGCGATCTGGTGCCGCGACATCACCACCTCCAACACCACCTGGGGCAACCGCCTGTTCCCCATCGACGGTCCGGACCAGAACGTCTATTCCGTGGACGCCGGCATCGGGCAGGGCATGCAGCAGGCGATCGGCGCGTGGTTCGCCGCCGACGGTCGCAAGGTCGTCGCCATGTGCGGCGACGGCGGCTTCTTCCTCAATGTCTCGGAAGTCTGGACCGCCGTGCAGCAGGGCGCCCATGTGGTCATGATGGTCATGAACGACAGCGGCTACGGCATCATCCGGCGCATCCAGGACGTCCAGTTCGAGGGCCGCCGCTATTACGACGACCTGGCCATCCCCGACCTCGGCGAATTCGCCAAGACCGCCGGCCTCCCCTACTGGCGGGCCTCCGGTATCGACGCGGTCGCCAACGCCCTGACCGAAGCCATGGAGATCGACGGCCCGACCCTCATCGACGTCGACCTACACGCCCTGGAACCCTTCCCCGATGCCTCAATGCCGCCGACAATCCGGCCGCCCAAGGGGTAGCGGGTTGGCGGCGACTGTATCCATCGCGAAAAATATCCGGCTCCGCGATGAGCCGTTGCTCGAAGCGTTCGCGCCGGTCCTGCTGCCGCCCGGCACGGCCACCGAGGTGATGGCCGAGAGCCCGCCCGGATGGGTACGGCTACGGGGACAGGTCGATGGCCAAATGCGTAGCGGCTGGTGCATGCGCCGAATGTACGACGCCGCGCTTCACAATACCGTACCCTCGTTGCCATCGGCTGAAAGGCGGATGTGGGCGTTGATCGAGCAATACACCGGCCAAGTGGGATACAAGCGTGGCGCCAAAGCCGCGTCGCTCGGCGCCACCCCGCCGGTAATCGATTGCTCCGGATGGGTCGCCTTGATGCTTGACGAGGCAATGACGGCGGAAAATGAAGATGCCGACATCGACCTCGGCGATCCCTGGTCGGATCGACTGATTATGGAGATCGAGGCGCGCACGCCAGAGCTGCTCGAGGGCAGCGATATCACGACCAGCAGCCTGCCCAGATGCGCCATTATCGGCTTCGCCGAGGGTTATTCCGCCTGGCAGGAGAACCGCCCGCGGCTGCGCGGCATAAACCACATCGCCTTGCTCATGCGACGACCGGCCGACCAGGAGCCGTTCGTCAGCGAGTCCTATTCGATCAACCCGGGCGGCGTTCGCCTGACGCCACTCGCCTCGTGGCTCGACATCTGGGCCAACGAAATCCAAGGCGGAAAAGCGTGGGCGGTCAATCCGTTCGCCCTGGCAAATCCTCATTGCCGCCCGCCACCCGGCGGCGGCTGGGGTGGCGCCTGGCGCCGCTCCAGCACCACTACGGGAATCTCGCGCGGCGCCGCCGCAATCTTATAGTCGGCGAAGGGTGGGTACATGGCGGCCATGCTGTCCCAGATGGCGGTGCGTTCGGCGCCGGTGGTGGTGCGAGCGGTGGCGCGGAAGCTGTCGTCGGTGACGCGCACGCCGACGTCGCTGTTGGCCAACAGATTGTGATACCAGCCGGGGTGGCGGGCGTGGCCGCCGCGCGATGCGATGACCACGTAGCCGCCGGCGACTTCCTGGTAGAGCAGGGGCATGATGCTTTCCTTGCCCGATTTGCTTCCCATGGTGAACAACAGCAGGGTCGGCAGCGGGCCGGGGCCGCCCGAGACGGTCGAATCCCAATCGTGGCCGGCCTTGCCGTCGGCCATGTATTGCTGGCGATGCTTGGCGATCCATCCGGTGTTGCTCAGCTCGACGATGCGATCGGTCATGTTTTTGTGCTCCTTGGTAAGGCCCTGTCGCCGTTGTCCCCATTATCGCGCGGTAGGCGATGGCGGCGCAACAAGGCGTGCCAGGGCACGATTACCGACCGTTGATGTTATGGCGAATATTGCCTGTGCATGGGGAGCCGCCCAGAGGACTGTTCCTACAACGCGACAATTTGGGTATGGTTAAGAAATAAATTGGCGGTTGCCTGCGAAAAATCGCCAAAGCAGGAAGGGAGATCAGATGAACAAACTTGCTGTCATGATCGCTAAGCGGCTTGGGCTGGGCCTCCTTACCCTGTTCATCATTTCAGTGTTCGTCTCGCTCGGCGTCGAGTTCCTTCCCGGCGACCTGGCCATGGCAAAATTGGGGCAGTCGGCGACGCCCGAAACCGTCGCCGCCATGCGCCTCCAGTTGGGCCTCGACCTGCCCCTGCACGAGCGCTATATCCTATGGATGTCCGGCATGTTGCAGGGCGATATGGGCACCTCCCTGGCCAACGAGCGCGAAATCTCCGAACTGGTCGGCGTACGGCTTGGAAACACCCTGTTCCTAGCCGGACTGGCGGCCATGCTTTCAGTACCGCTGGCGGTGACATTGGGCATTCTCGCGGCGCTTTACCGCTACAGCTTCTACGACCGTTGCGTCAACATCACGACCCTGAGCGCGATTTCCACCCCTGAATTCTTCGTCGCCTACATTCTGATGCTGATTCTGTCGGTCGAAGCCGGATGGTTCCCGAGCATTTCGAGCGTCAAACCGGGCCTGAGTTTCTGGGAACAGGCCTACCGCTGTTCGCTGCCAGCGCTGACCCTGACCCTTGTCGTCATTGCCCACATGATGCGCATGACCCGGGCGGCGATCATCAACCTGCTGGCCAGCCCCTATATCGAGATGGCCTCCCTCAAGGGCATGACGCGCTGGCACATCATCGTCAAACACGCTCTGCCTAATGCCCTGGCGCCGATCATCAACGTGATCGTCCTCAACCTGGCCTATCTGGTGGTTGGCGTGGTCGTCGTCGAGGTGGTGTTCGTCTATCCCGGTCTCGGGCAGTTGCTCGTCGATTCGGTGTCCAAGCGCGACATTCCCGTTGTCCAGGCCGCCGCCCTGATCTTCGCGAGCACTTATATTCTGCTCAATCTCACGGCTGATGTGCTGTCCATCGCCACCAACCCGCGCCTTATGCATCCGCGATAATCGCCGCCCTGAGCGAAGCCGTGGCGTTCCGGCTTGACGGGTGTTGCGATCGTGGGCGTTATGAGTCCGTCACCCATGACCGGAAACAGGCATGTCGAATCCCGTAGCGCCGTCTGAGGCGCCAACCCTGACCGACTACCGGGTCGATACCGCTGGACGGGCCAAGCCGGGGCCGGCGGCGGACGCAGGCCGGCGGCCGGCGCACGATGGCGAGATTCCCATCGTCGACGTGAGCGCCCTGGACGACGATACGGTGGTGCGGCGCTTAGGTGAGGCCTGCGAGCGCATCGGCTTCCTTTATGTGGTCGGCCACGGCATTCCCGATGCGGTGGTGCGGGACGCCTTCCATCAGACGCGGGCGTTCTTCGACCAGCCCGAGGCGGACAAGCTGGCGTTTACCGTGGATGCCTATCAGCGCGGCTATCGCCGGGACGGCACCATCACCGTGCCGGGCTATTCGCCGGATGTGAAGGAGGTCTTCGAGCTTGGCGTCGAGCTTGCCGTGAACCACCCGGACGTGGTCGCCGGCAAGCCCATGCAGGGCCCTAACCAGTGGCCGCCCCTGGCCGGCTTTCGCCCGGCCATGGAAAGCTATTTCGAGGCGGTATCGGCCCTCGGCCAACGGTTGCTGCCGGGATTTGCCCGGGCCCTCGACCTGCCGGCCGATTTCTTCGCCGCGTACCACCGGGAGCCGACTTCGACCTGGCGGATCATGCGCTACCCGCCGACCCCTAATCGCCCCGGCCAGTTCGGCACCGCGCCCCACACCGACTTCGGCACCCTGACCCTGCTGGCCCAGGACGACCAGGGCGGCCTCGAGATCCGGCTGCGCTCCGGCGAATGGATCGAGGCGCCCTACGTTCCCAGCTCGTTTATCGTCAACATCGGCGACCTGATGGCGTGCTGGACCAACGACCGTTTCACCTCCACCGCCCACCGGGTCATCAACCGCTCGGGCAGGGACCGCTACTCGATCCCGATTTTCTTCAACCCGGGCTTCGAGACCGTGGTCGAGTGCCTGCCGAGCTGCCGTGGCCCCGACAATCCGCCGCGTTATGAGCCGATCCATTTCGGCACTTACGTCGAGGCCCTCACCGGCCATATATTTTCGGCGTCCGCCGACTGACGCCCCTAGGCGTTGTCCGGGACCCGACCCGCGCCACGGGCACCGGCGTCGCGGACGGATCGGTAAAAATCAGCGAACAGCGCGGCCAGGAACTCGGCCCGGGCCTGGCTCGCCCGGCGGCGGCCGGCCTCGGGGTGGAAGCAGTAATTGGTATGCGCAACGGGGAAATTGGTCGTGGTTTTCATTATCTGTCTCCGGCGTTTCGAGTGGGTTGCTGGAACAACAATGCGGCGCCGCCGTGAAACGGCCGTAAGCGCTCGCCCCACCGGGCCGTGACAAATGCGTGAAAAATTGCGGCCGGGGCGGATTTCACCCGCGTAAGGGACTAATCTCGCCTTATGACAATGTTGCGCATTAATCTTCTCGGCGAACCCCGGATTTCGGCCAGCGACGATTCCGCGATCCGATTGCCGACAAAGAAGGCGCAGGCGTTGCTCATATACCTGGCCAGCCCTCCGGGGGTCGCGCGCGCCCGTGATCAATTGGCCGGGTTGTTGTGGAGTCGCAACCCTGAGGCACAAGCCCGCACCAACCTTAGGCAAACCTGGCGCGCCTGCGAAAATCCCTGGGCGACGCCAAAGGCGTGATCACTGCCGATGCCCACCGGATCGCCCTCACCGCGGATCTGGCCGAAACAGACATCGTCGAGTTTGAACGGCTGCTGTCGCGCGGGGACGTTGCCTCGTTGGAAACGGCGACCGAGTTGCTCAGGGGGGAATTCGCCGCCGGGCTTCATATCAATGAACCACCGTTCGAAGACTGGATCGCCAATGAGCGGCGCCGGGTTTCCGAACTTGCCATCGCGGCGCTGGGGCGGCTTCTCACCCACTACGAGGACCGGAACGATCCCGACAAGACCGCGTTCCTCGCCGCTAAACTGCTGGCCATTGATCCGTTGCAGGAACGCGTACACCAGTCGTTCATGCGCGCGCGCGCCGACCAGGATCGGTTTGAATCGGCGCTCCAGCAATACAAGATCTGCCGCGATCTGTTGCGCAAGGAGTTGGCGATCGAGCCAAGCGAGGCGATGCGCGCACTTCAGGCGGAAATCGTGCGCCGGCGCGAGGCGGTTCGTCACGCGCCAACCGCTCCGGCCGTCGAAACCGGTGGGCTATTGCGCATTCTTGGCGACAAGCCATCTGGTGTCATGGCGGTGGCAGCCGACATGCCACCGCAGTTGCAAGGCCTCGACCTGACCGTCCCCGAGCGGCCGTCGATCGTAATTTTGCCGTTCGAGAATTTGACCGGCGATGCCGACAGCAATCACCTGGCCGAGGGCGTCCGTATCGACATTCAGGCGGCGCTGATCAAGATCACCGGCATTTTCATAATCGCCGCGGGCAGCGCCAATGCCATGCGCGGTCGCGATACCATCAGCGCCGGCAAGGCGTTGGGCGTCAGCTACGTTTTGCAGGGTAGTTTGCGCCGGTCCGGACCACGGCTGCGGATGTCGGCGGAGTTGATCGACGTTCATTCGGGCAACGCCATATGGACGGACAGTTATGACCGCCAGTTCGATGACGGGTTTGAGGTCCAAGACAAAATCATCGGTGAAATCATCACGGCGCTGGACGTCAAGCTTCTGCGCGGCGAGCAGGCGGCGGTGTGGCACAAGACCCTTAAGGACCGGGACGCCCTGGAGTGCTTCTACAAGGGCGTGCAGGAGTTTTTCAAAATGGGCCGAGAGCCGATCCTGCGGGCGCGAAAACTTTTCGAGACCGTCGACCGCAAGCAACCGGACGTCAGTATCGGCGCCACCTGGGTCGCCCTGTGCCATTGGTTCGATGCCTTCAAGGCCTGGGGCAATGACCCCGACGGTTCGCTCCAACAGGCCGGAGAATGGTCACAAAGAGCGGTCCGGATGGAAGATGCGGACGGCCAGGCGCATATGGTCCTGAGCCACGTACACCTCATGAACCGGCAATTTGACGATGCCCTTATCGTCGGCCGCGAGGCCATTCGACTGCGGCCCAATTGCACAAACGCCAACGGGTTTTTCGCCAATGTATTGCATTTCTGCGGTGAGCAGAGCGATGCCATTGAACATGTGACGTGGGCGATTCGCTATTCCCCCATCTATCCACCGTTTTTCGCCGATGTCCTCGCACTGGCCTATTTGTTCGATGGCGCGATCGACGCGGCGGTGGCCGTGGACGGCGA
>JAYGEF010000341.1:0-2160 GCA_046582535.1 Alphaproteobacteria bacterium | reverse complement strand
TTCGCGGCGTGGAAAGCAGCGGCATGCTGTGCTCCGAGCGCGAGATGGGTCTCGGCGACGACCACGACGGCATTATCGATTTGCCCGAGGATGCCACGGTGGGCGAGCCCTTCGCGCCGCTCATGGGTCTCGACGACCCGGTCATCGACATTGCCATCACCCCGGACCGGGGCGACTGCCTCGGGGTCTACGGCATTGCCCGCGACCTGGCGGCGGCCGGCATTGGCACCCTCAAGGCGCTCGATGCGACGCCAGTGGCGGGCGCCTTCGATAGTCCCATCAACGTTCATCTCGACAGCGAGGCCGAGACGCCCGGTGCCTGTCCCTACTTCATCGGCCGCTATATTCGCGGCGTAACCAATGGACCGAGCCCCAAGTGGCTGCAGGACCGCCTGCTGTCCATCGGCCTGCGGCCCATATCGGCCCTGGTCGATATCACCAACTGGATGACCATGGATCTTGGCCGCCCGGCCCATGTGTTCGATGCCGCCAAGGTCGCCGGCGACATCCGCGTTCGTCTGGCCCGGTCCGGCGAAGCCATGCTGGCCCTCGACGGCGGCGACTACGATCTCAACGAGACGGTCACCTGCATCACCGACGACAACGGCATCATCGGCTTCGGCGGCGTCATGGGCGGCGAGGATACCGGCTGCACGGAAGCGACCACGGACGTGTTCCTCGAAATCGCCTTGTTCGATCCGGTGCGCACCGCCGCCACGGGCCGCGCCCTGGGTATCGAGAGCGACGCCCGCTATCGCTTCGAGCGCGGTGTCGATGCCGCCTTCATGCCGGCCGGCGAGGAGATCGCCACCCGGCTGATCCTTGAGCTGTGCGGCGGCGAGGCGAGCCATCCTGTGGTCACCGGCGGCACCCCCCATGGCGCCCGGCAATTGTCCTTCCGTCCCGAGCGGGTGGCCAGCCTGGGCGGCGTCGAGATCGATGCCGATACATGCGGCCAAATTCTCACGGGCCTCGGCTTCGTCATGGGCGATCGATCGGTGACCGTGCCGACCTGGCGCCCGGACATCGAGATCGAGTCCGACGTGGTCGAAGAAGTATTGCGAATTCATGGCTTTGACAACATCCCGCCGCTCTCCATGCCGCGCAGCGAAGGCGTCGCCCGCCCGGTGCTGACCCTGGTCCAGCGCCGCGAACGCTGGGCCAAGCGGGCCCTGGCGGCACGCGGCCTGGTTGAGGCGGTGACCTGGTCGTTTGTCTCGGACGCCCAGGCGCGGCTGTTCGGCGGCGGCGGCGACGACCTACGTCTGGCCAATCCCATCAGTTCCGAACTCACCGACATGCGCCCCAGTCTGTTGCCCGGCCTGGTCGCCGCCGTGGGCGGCAACATCGACCGGGGCTTCGACGATATCGCCCTGTTCGAAGCCGGCCACACCTATGCCGACGACAGCGAGGCCGGCCAGGCCCTGGTCATTTGCGCCGTGCGCCGGGGCAAGACCATGGAGCGTCACTGGGCCGAGCAGCCCCGCGCGGTCGACGCCTTCGACGCCAAGGCCGACTCCCTGGCCGCCATTGCCGCTTGCGGCGGGCCCGCCGACAAGGCTCAGATCAGCGCCGATGCGCCGGGCTGGTATCACCCCGGCCGCTGCGGCGCCGTGCGCCTTGGGCCCAACGTGCTGGCCCATTTCGGCGAACTTCATCCCCGGGTGCTCAAGGCCCTCGACGTGGAAGGTCCCCTGGTCGGCTGCGAAATTTTCATCGACGCCCTGCCCGAGCCACGGGCCAAGGCGACCCGGGCCAAGCCCAACCTCAAACTGTCATCCCTGCAGCCGGTGACCCGGGACTTCGCCTTCGTGGTCGATGACAATGTGCGCGCCGAAGACCTGGCCCGCGCCGCCCGCGGCGCCCACAAGGCGCTGATCGCCGACGCCCAAGTGTTCGATACCTATGCCGGCGCAAACCTGGGCGAGGGCAAGAAATCCATCGCCATCGCCGTCACCCTGCAACCCTTTGATGCGACCCTGACCGACGTGGAAATCGAGGCTGTCGCCAGCCAGGTGGTCGCGGCCGTGGTCAAGGCGACAGGCGGGACGCTGAGGGGCTGATGACCCTGCCATGGCCGACAATTCGTAATTGCCCTATGCTGGCGGTCAAAAGCTAGACATTGAGATAGGTAACAAGATGAAGCGAAGTTTCAAGGCG
>JAYGEF010000298.1:0-1590 GCA_046582535.1 Alphaproteobacteria bacterium | reverse complement strand
ATCAGGCGTCAGGCCGACCGCCAGTACATCCCAAATCTCGCCGTTGCGCATCTTGGGAACGTGGAGCTCGGCGCCGACAATGGTGGTGAAATCATCACGCCGCAGGGGTCGGGTATCGGTCACCGGCCAGTTGTAGCGTTCTATGAAATGATCACTGAGCATGAGAAAGTCGTATCCCGCCCCTTGGTAGCGGTCGATGACCTCGGCCGGGGCATAGGCGCCGTCCGAATTGGTCGAATGACAGTGGAGATTGCCCTTGAAGAAGCGGCCGGGCTGGCCGAATGGCACGTTCTGCATATGACTATACTCTTGAACACCTGAGATTCGGATATATTGCCAAGTGATTCCAAGTCAATAGCAACCCGGAATGAAACAGTTTTTGCACTCCAATCCAACCGTCCTGTGCCGCCTCGACGCGTTGGCGGAGCCCGGGTCCAAAGGTTACACCTTTGGCTCGGGCGGCCACCGCCGGGAAATTTTCGTGGTGCGCGACGCAGCCGGTGTCCACGGCTACGAGAACGTCTGCCCCCACAAGGACATGATCCTCGACGGCGTACCCGACCAGTTTCTCACCATGGATAAGAAACACATCCTGTGCATCAACCACGGCGCCCGCTTCCGCATCGATGACGGAGTCTGCGTCCACGGACCGTGCAAAGGCAAACGCCTGACACCGCTGGCCGTCGAGATCATCGACGGCCAGGTGGTGCTTGTCGTATAGGGCGCCGACCGTTCGGCGGAAGGCCCAGTCTGTTAAATACAAGATTGGCCGTATGAACGCCCATTGGTCATTCTCTATGACCGATGGTATTAGGTACCGGCGGACTTGAAGCCCTTGAGGATGCGTTTCCCCGCGCGCATGGCCTGAACCGCTTGCTTCGACGACACGGCGATTGTCGTCTTGACGTTGGTGATCCCGCCACCGGCAGCCGCGGCCATGAGGGCGCCCATCATATCCGCGTCCTTCTTGCCGCCCTTGATAATGACCAGGAAGTCGTACTCGCCGTAGGTCACGTAGTACTCGATCAACTTGCCCCCCGCCGCCTTGGCCAGCGCCGCCACGGCGACAGCGCGATCCTCCGGTGTGGCGAGCATGCCCTGCATGCCTTCGAGGGTGTAGTTGCCCTGGGTGATGTAGGTCGTCATGGGTCGTCTCCCTGTTTTGTTGAAGCCGCGTACAACGATATCACTCGTTGAGGATTAGAAAACCCCGCCCTTTCGACACTGATCCGTGCACCAAAGCGCATTCCGTGACAACCAACGCCGCCTTGGACATCCGCCGGCCTGTTGAGCCCCCTGCCAATCCGTGCAATACTTTTTGATCATCCATAACCACCAAGGGAGGTAACGATGGCGAAAATTATCATTCCTATGGTCGTGGCGCTGGTCTTCCTGGCATCGCCGGCTTCAGCCGGGCACTGCCCAAAGGACGTCAAGAAGATTGACGCGGCCCTCGCCAGTTCCGAGCTCTCGGCGGCCGACAAGGCAATCGTCGTGGCGCTCCGCGATGAGGGCGATCAGGCGCACAGTGACGGTAGTCATGACGATTCTCTAAAGGCCCTCCACGAGGCGATGAAGATGCTTGGAATC
>JAYGEF010000240.1:0-2031 GCA_046582535.1 Alphaproteobacteria bacterium | reverse complement strand
CCGAGGCCCGCGCTACCCAGTTTGTGGCTGAGACCGAGCGGGCCAGTTTCAGGGGCTACAAGCGGGCCAATGGCCAAGTCGGCACGCGCAACTACATCGGCGTACTGTCGACGGTCAACTGCTCAGCCACGGTGGCGCGCTATGTGGCCGAGCGCTATGGCGGCGACGCCCTCGACGCCTACCCCAACGTTGATGGCGTGGTCGCCATCTCCCACGGCTCCGGCTGCGGCCTCGACGGCGGCGGCGAAGGCATGGCCCTGCTGCGCCGCACTCTCGCCGGTTATGCCCGCCATCCCAACTTCGGCGCCGTGATCTTCATTGGCCTGGGCTGCGAGGTCGCCCAGCTTGGCCAGTTCGTCAACAATGAGGGGCTCGAGATGGGACCGCTGCTCCAGGCCATGACCATCCAGGACACCGGCGGCACCATGGCCACCATCGCGGCCGCTTGTGAACGCATCGACGTCATGTTGCCGATTCTCGACCAGGCCCGGCGCAGCGAACAGCCGGCCAGCGAACTCATCCTCGGCCTCGAATGCGGCGGCTCAGACGCCTATTCGGGGATCTCGGCCAATCCGTCCCTGGGCGCGGCGGTCGACCTGCTGGTCCGCCACGGCGGCACCGGCGTGCTCGGCGAGACCCCGGAGATCTACGGCGCCGAGCATCTGCTGACCCGGCGCGCGGTCAATGACGACGTCGCCGGGCGGCTGATCGAGCGCATCAAATGGTGGGAGGACTATGTCGCCCTCCACGACGGCGCCATGAACAACAATCCGTCACCGGGCAACAAGGCCGGTGGCCTGACCACCATTCTCGAGAAATCCCTCGGCGCCGCCGCCAAGGGCGGCACCACCAACCTAGTCGAGGTCTACCGCTACGCCGAGGCGGTCACCGCCAAGGGCTTCGTTTTCATGGACACGCCGGGCTACGACCCGGTGTCGGTCACCGGCATGGTCGCCGGCGGCGCCAACATGGTGTGCTTCACGACAGGGCGGGGCTCGGTGTTTGGCTGCAAGCCGGTGCCTTGCATCAAGCTCGCCACCAACACCACCATGTATGAGCGCATGGCCGACGACATGGACATCAACTGCGGCCCGGTGGTCGATGGTGACGCCACCATCTCCGACATGGGCGAGCACATCTTCCAAACCGTGCTCGATATCGCCAGCGGCACGCCAAGCAAGAGCGAAGCCCTCGGCTTCGGCGACGACGAATTCGTCCCCTGGAATATCGGCGCGGTGATGTGAGGGGGCGGCTACTCGCTCGCCACCCCGGCGCGATCGAGCATGGCGTGCAGGAGGACGGCGCAGCCGGCGGCCAGGTCGCCGGATTCGGCGCTCTCTTCCTCGTTGTGGCTGAGGCCGTCGGCGCAGGGCACGAAGATCATGGCGGTGGGGGCGACCCGGGCGATATAGACCGCGTCGTGGCCGGCGCCCGAGATGATGTCACGGTGCTCATAGCCGAGCCGTCCGGCGGCGTCGCGCACGGCGCTGACGCAGTCACTGTCGAAGGCCACCGGCGGTGAGTCCCAGATTTGCTCGACCGTGACCTCGAGCTTGGCCTCGCCGGCGATGCGCTCGCAGGCGGCGCGCAGGTCGGCTTCCATGGTGTCCAGGATGTCGCCGTTGGGGTGGCGCAGATCGACCGAAAAATAGACCTCGCCGGGGATGGTGTTGCGCGACGCCGGGGAGACTTCGAGCACGCCGACGGTGGCGCAGGCGTTGGGCTGGTGGCCGAGGCCGATACCATTGACCGCGTCGACCATGCGCGCGGCGCCCACCAGGGCATCGCGGCGCACCGCCATGGGGGTCGGGCCGGCGTGGGAGTCCTTGCCGATAACCGTGACATCGTACCAGCGGATGCCTTGGACATCGGTGACCACGCCGACGGTCTTGTTCTCTGCCTCGAGGATGGGGCCTTGCTCAATATGAGCCTCGAAATTGGCCGCGAAGGGCCGCCCGCCGACATCCATGTCGCCGGCATAGCCGATGCGGTCCAGCTCCTCGCCCATGGTCTTGCCGTCGCTGTCGGCGC
>JAYGEF010000237.1:0-1867 GCA_046582535.1 Alphaproteobacteria bacterium | reverse complement strand
TCTCAACATCGTGGCTCCGGATAGGAACGCCGCCAGCATTGCCGAGTCGATCGCGGAACATGGCTATGTGATTATCGAGGCGTTGGCGACGGACCTGACCAACCGGGCGCGGGACGAACTGGCGGCCGATATCGCGGCTGCGCCCTTCGGCCTCGACGAATACCTCGGCAAACGCACCAAACGCGTCGGCTCGCTCCTGGCCCGCTCCACGGCATCGCGGGAGCTGGTGGTTCAGCCTCTGATACGCGCTCTGGCCGACCGCATTCTGCTGCCCCATTGCGCGCGCTATCAGCTTAATTACTCGGGGATCATGCATCTTGAACCCGGCGCCAAGGCGCAACGCCTGCACCGCGACGCCACGCTCTATCCGGTTCTCCACCCCTGCCCGCCAACCATTATGGCGACCATGTGGGCGATCACCGATTTCACCGCCGATAACGGT
This sequence comes from Alphaproteobacteria bacterium, assembly GCA_046582535.1. Taxonomy (GTDB): domain Bacteria; phylum Pseudomonadota; class Alphaproteobacteria; order JAAXGF01; family JAAXGF01; genus JAYZAP01. The sequence continues at coordinate 1,425 of JAYGEF010000237.1, read as the reverse complement.
GCCACCCTGGTCGCGCCGGGCAGCCATCTATGGGAACACGACCGCAAGCCCTTTGAGGACGAGATCGTCGCCGCGGAAATGCCCGCCGGGTCGGTCGTAGTTTTCACCGGCGGTGTATTTCACGGCGGCGGCGAGAACAACTCGGATACAGTGCGGACCGGTATGACCCTGCAATACACTTGGGGTTGGCTGCGCCAGGAGGAAAACCAATATTTGGCCAATCCGCCGGAGATCGCGCAAACCTACTCGGAGGAATTGCGGCGCCTGATCGGCTACGACTACGGCGGCCCCTACCTGAGTTTCGTCGACGGCGGCGACCCTCACCGCATATTCGAAGACAATAACGATGCACCGGCGACCCGCTCAAATCCCGATGTGGACGCGGCCCATGGCCGTATCGAATGGCTCCATTTGGGCGATTTACAGGCCGTTCCGACGCCGGTACGCAAGGACGCCCCGCTTCCCGCAACCACACGAAACACCCAAAATTCCTGATGAATTTGTAGCCGTGGAGTGGATCAGACCATGACCAGCCTCAACATCGTTGCTCCCGATAGGGATGCCGACAGCATCGCCGCGTCCATCGCCGAGCATGGCTACGTGATTATCGAGGAGTTGGCGACCGAACTAGCGGCCCAGGCACGCGAAGAGCTGGGGGGCCATATCGAGGCGGCGCCCTTCGCCCACACCCCGTTCCTCGGCGAACGCACCAAGCGCGTCGGTTCTATCCTGGCCCGCTCGACGGCGGCGCGGGAACTGGTGATCCATCCCACCGTACGCGCCCTTACCGATCGTATCCTGCTGCCCCACTGCGCCCGCTATCAGCTTAATTTCTCGGGCATCATGCATCTTGAGCCCGGCGCCGGAGCGCAGAGCCTTCATCGCGATGGGGTAATCTACCCGGTTCTCCATCCCTGCCCGCCGACCCAGATGGCGACCATGTGGGCGATCTCCGACTTCACCGTGGATAACGGCGGCACTCAAATCGCACCGGGCAGCCACCTTTGGGAACATGACCGGGTTCCTTATGACGGCGAAGTGGTTGCCACCGCGATGCCCGCCGGATCCGTATTGATTTACACCAGCGGGATCTACCATGGCGGCGGCGCGAATACGTCGAACACAGTTCGCACCGGCATGGCCCTGCAATACAGTCTGGGCTGGTTGCGCCAGGAGGAGAACCAGTACCTGGCCAATCCACCTGAGGTCGCGCAGGCCTATTGCGAGGAATTGCGACGGCTGATCGGCTACGACTACGGCGGCCCCTACCTCAGCTTCGTAAACGGCGACGACCCACACCGCATATTCGAAGACGGTTACGATGGCCCTGGCCAACGTACGACGCCGGCGGTCGACGCCGCCTACGCCCGCATCGAATGGCTGCGCCTGGGCGACGTTAAGCCGGTGCGGACCCCGTCCCGCGAA
>JAYGEF010000199.1:0-3962 GCA_046582535.1 Alphaproteobacteria bacterium | reverse complement strand
CCGAGGCCGACACCGCCGGTTTCCAGGTTGCGTGATGCGTCGAGCCGATAGAACGCCCCGAAGACCTCCTGGCGCCGATCCTCGGGAATGCCCGGCCCGTCATCATCGACGGTAATCTCCACCGCGTCGCCAGCGCTCGTAGCGCCGACCACCACGTGCTCGCCGTGGCGCATGGCGTTGTCGAGGAGATTGGCCATACAACGCTGGAAGGCATTGCGGCGCAGGGGCAGAACTATCGGTTCGACCGGCCCCAGGGATACCGTGCCGCCCTTGCGCCGGGCGCCGGCCACCGCTTCCTCGAGGACATCGCCAAGTTCGGTGGGCGCCGGCTCCTCGCCCTCCTCGCCGCGGGCGAAGGCGAGGTAGCCATCGATCATGCGTTCCATCTCGGCCACATCCGACTGCAGGTTCCGCACACCCTCATCATCGCCGGCCATGGCCAACTGCAACTTCATTCGAGTCAGCGGCGTTCGCAGGTCATGACTGACCCCGGCCAACAACTCGGTGCGCTGGGCGACGTGTCGCTGGATGCGGTCACGCATAACGATGAAGGCAGCAGCGGCCTGGCGCACCTCAAGGGCCCCTTCAGGCTTGAAATTGGTCACCTGTTGACCCTTACCCAGACGATCAGCGGCGTCGGCCAGACGGCGCACCGAGCGCACTTGATTGCGCAGGAAGAAAATGGCGATGGCCGACAACACGATTGATGTGCCGACCATCCACATGATGAACAGATATGTGGTGGTGCTGAACACCCGTTTGCGCGACGTCACAATATGGAGCACGCGATCATCAAGCTGAACGCTGATCAGCAGATTTTTGGGCTGGCTTTCGGTGTCCACCGTGAACGGTAGCCGCAGTTGATCCCTGAGGGTGCGCTCCAGGGTCGGACGGATAAGACTGAACCCGTGGCCCGAGACATCGGGCAAAGCGCCGCCCATTTCGCTGCGCACCTGAAGATTGAGATAGTGGCTGCCGGTCCAGATTATGAAGGCTTGGTCGCCGGGCTCGGGAAACGCCTGGACCAGTTTGACCAGGGTGGTGATCTCGTTGGCCAGATTGAGGGCGAGGTGGCGGCCAATGGTGTCCCAGTGGCGTTCATAAAAAATATAGGCGGCGACCAACTGCAGCAATACTAAAGGCGTGACGATAATCAACAGCGCCCGGCCGAACAGGGAGCGTGGAACGAAGCGTTTGAGCCTTGTCATGGCGCCTAACTGTCCGTCCGTAGCACGTAACCCTCACCCCAGACAGTCTGGAGGTAGCGCGGCAACTTGGGGTCCTCTTCGACCTTGCGCCGCAAGCGGGCCATGTGAACGTCGACCGCACGCTCGTTGCCGCCAAGACGGCTGGCGCGACTCAGGGTTTGGCGAGACAGGGTGACGCCCGGATTGGCGGCGAAGACCCCGAGCAGCGAGGCCTCGCCGGTCGTCAGGCGCACCGGCTCGTCGCCAAGGCGCAACTCGGCGCGCTCGGGATCGAAAACGTAGGCACCGAAGTAGACCACGCCCGCCGGCTCGGTTGCCGGGCCGGCGCGGCGCAGAATGCTGGCGATGCGCAGCAACAGCTCACGCGGCTCAAACGGCTTGGTCAGGTAATCGTCGGCGCCGCGCTCGAACCCGTCGACCCGATTGGCCGCCTCGCCCATGGCGGTCAACAGCAGGATCGGCACCGGGTTGGCGGGGCGCAGGGATTCGGTGAGATCGAGACCGCTCTCGCCCGGCATCATGACGTCGAGCACGATGAGGTCGAAGGTCAGCCCTTCGAGGCGCGCACGGGCACCGGCGGCATCCTCGGCCGTGGTCACCAGATAGCCGTTATCGCGGAGATATTTTTGCAGCAGTTCACGCAGGCGCCGGTCGTCATCGACCACCAGAATATGGGGTGGCGTCGGCGGGGTCATACGGTCACCGTGATTCCACCCGCGCCTCAGGCCGACTGCTTGAGACTGTCGCGCGCGACTCCGTCGGTCGCGGTATCGGTTACATGGTCGATCAGGCCCGCCAGCACTTTGCGGTAGCCCTCCACCGCCTCGGCACCGGCCTCGCGATAGGCCCGCGCGATGCGTTCGCGTTGCGTGGCGGTTAGCTGGCACTCCAGGTCGAGACCCTTGTTGGTGAGGTGGAGCAGCCGTTGGCGGCGGTCAGCGGTGCCCTGGTGCTGTTCGATAAAACCCTCGCGCACCAGCTGGCCGAGCACCCGGCCGAGGCTCTGTTTGGTAATCCGCAGAATACCAAGAAGCGCGCTCACAGTGGTGCCGGGATAGCGGCCGACGAAGTAGATCACGCGGTGGTGGGCACGTCCGAAACCGTACTTGGCGAGGATCGCATCGGGCTCGCCGGTGAAGTCACGATAGGCATAAAACAGCAGCTCGATGCCCTGGCGCAGTTCCTCCTCGCGGAGGAATAAGGGGTTGGCCTGGGGCGTGCCGGGCGGGTTCACTCGAGAATTTATGTCAGTCATATTGACATATATGCCGCCGACTGCTACGGAAAGCAAGCTGATCTTTCAATTATCGAACTTTGGACACCCATCATGGCCCTGCTTCCCTACGACGATCGCGACGGCGAAATCTGGTTCAACGGCGCGTTTCAGCCCTGGCGCGACAGCAAGCTGCACGTGCTGAGCCACGGCCTGCATTATGCCAGCTGTGTGTTCGAGGGCGAGCGGGTATACGGCGGCAATATCTTCAAATTGACTGAGCATACCGAGCGTCTGCACAATTCGGCGCGGATCATGGGCTTCGAAATTCCCTATTCGGTGGCCGAGATCGACGCCGCCTGCAACGAGACCGTGGCACGGAGCGGCATCGAAGACGGCTATGTCCGCCCGTTTGCCTGGCGCGGCAGTGAAATGATGGCGGTATCGGCCCAGAACACCACCATCCACGTGGCCATCGCGGCGTGGCCGTGGCCGGCCTATTTCGGCGACGAGGCCCGCACCGTGGGCATCAAGCTGGCGTTCGCCGAGTACCGCCGCCCGAGCCCCGAATCGGCGCCGACCAACAGCAAGGCCGCAGGGCTCTACATGATTTGTACCCTTTCGAAGCACAAGGCTGAGTCCGAAGGCTACCACGACGCCCTCATGCTCGACTGGCGCGGCCAGGTCGCCGAGGCCACCGGCGCCAACTTCTTCATGGTGCAGAACGGCACGCTCCACACCCCGATCCCGGACTGCTTCCTCGACGGCATCACCCGGCGCACGGTCATCGGCCTGGCCAAGGCCCGCGACATCGAAGTGGTCGAGCGCGCCATCATGCCCGATGAACTGGGCGACGCGGACGAGGCGTTCCTGACCGGCACGGCGGCGGAAGTGACGCCGATCGCCGAGATCGGCACGCACCACTATCAGGTCGGTCCGGTCACGCGGACGCTGATGGATGACTATGTGGCGACGGTGCGGGGGTAGGTGGGGGGGATTCTCGCCTTAGAGGTCACGCGAGAGAGCGATCTAAATTCGCTGGTGGCCCATTATGTCTTCATCTACTTCGCGTATCCCGCTCCCCTTTCAGGTGGTATCTTCCACTAGACTTTACATTATTGATGGTTTCCTTTATACTCTGTTCGTCTATTTTTAATCAATCGGCTTGGGGGAAACTATGATTTCTCAGAGATTTATAGGACTGGCAGCAGTGATCTCTTTTATAGCGCTTCCAAGCATTGCTCTCGCAGGCGAAGTGGAACAATTGAAGGCCTAAATAGAAATCCTCAAACTTGAAATTCAAAAGCTCAAATTATTAAAAGAAAGAGGAAATTTAGAACATCGTCCTCCAGCGTCTCTTCAGCCTGACAAAATTACAATTGAGAGCGAGATTTACGGCGTCGAAGATAATACATGCGATGCTACTGGATATATGAAAAAATCATGTAATGGAGAATTCCGCTGCGATCCCGTGGTAGACAATACGATGTGTGGAAACCCCGATTCAACACGAATCAAGACGGTACTAATTACATTTCGTT
>JAYGEF010000179.1:0-3900 GCA_046582535.1 Alphaproteobacteria bacterium | reverse complement strand
CGTTCTGCGGCTATGCCTATCTGCCCGACATGACCAAGGCGGATGACGGCTATTACCATCGACCCGAAGGCGCCCTCGCGGTGCCGCTGCTGCTGGCTTTCAAGGCCGGTTGGTCAAAATCGCCGTGGCCATAACGACCGTTACCGACGCGCAACGCTGGCGTGGCCTCATGGCCATTGTGGCCAGCGTCGGTCTGGCCGGGGTCATACTCGGGCTGTTCGCGCCGCTGATCGCTCTCAAGCTCGAACACCGGGCCATTTCCACCACCTGGAACGGTATCAATGCCGCCATGCCGGCCATTGCGGCTATTGTCGTGGCGCCGTTCCTGCCGCGCCTGACCGTTCGGTTCGGCCTGCTGCGAACCATTTTGGCGGGGGTGGTCATCACCGTCGCCGTGGTGCCTCTGTTCGTGGTTTTTAACCAGACCTGGGTGTGGTTCGTGTTGCGCTTCGTCATGGGCGTCGGCGGCATGATGCACTGGGTGACCACGGAGATCTGGATCAATGCCGCGGTGCCGGACCATCATCGCGGCAAGGTGTTGGGCGCCAACGCGGCGGCGTTCTCGGCGGGGATGGCCAGCGGGCCGCTGCTGCTTGGATTCACCGGCACCGAGGGCAACCTGCCGTTCTTCATCGCCACCGGCATCGTGGCCCTGGGCGCGGCACCTCTGGTCTTTGCCATCGGCACGGCGCCGCCGGTTCACGAGCCGGAGAAGGGCGCTTTCATGGATGCGGTTCGCCGGGCGCCAACGCCGATGATGGCAAGCCTGGTCGAGGGCTTTCTGTTCGTGGGGCTGCTTGTGTTGTGGCCGATCTATGCGATGCGCAGCGGTTTTGACGAGGCCACCGCCATCACCATGCTGACGGTCATCGTGGTCGGCCAGATCGTTGCCTCCTATCCCATCGGCTGGCTCGCCGATCACATGAATCGCAAGCTTCTGTTGATTGCCAACGGTGTGGCCAGCTTGATATGCGCCTTGTTGCTGCCGGTTCTGATCGGCAGCCCGGTGATGCTCTACATCTTGCTGTTCCTGTGGGGCGCCGCCAGCGCCGGCCTCTACACCCTGGGCATGGTTCGCCTTGGCGAAACCTTCGCGGCCCGGGACCTGGGCTCGGCCACGGCGGTGTTCATTCTGGTGACTCAGATCGGCAGCGTCGCCGGCCCGATCCTCGGCGGCGCCGGTATGGATGCCTGGAACCCGCACGGCTTCGTCGCCGTCACTGCCCTGGTCGGCGCCTTGTTCTGCGTCTTCGCCATCTGGCGTTACGTGACGGCGGAGGGGCGCTAGTCGTCGAACTGGGAGACGAAGTTGGCCATATCCTGACCCACATGAATGGGCTTGAAGCGACTGGAGTCGGGCGCGTCGACCGCTAGCGGCTCGACCACCGTGCCGTAGTCCGGCATGGCGAAATAGGCCATGGAATAGCGGTCGATTCCCGCCGGTGGCTTGACCCGGTGTTTGGTCGAGATGAAGCGTCCCCCGGACCAGCATTCCATCTGGTTGGCGACATTGACCACGAAACAGCCGTCGAGGGGCGGCGCCTCGATCCAGCGGCCATCGCGGTGAAGAACTTCCAGGCCGCCGGCCGGTCTGGGCATCAGGATTGTCAGAGCATTGGTATCGAAATGCTCGCGGGTATTCCGGATGCCGTCCGGGTTGGGCAGATAGTGGAGCAGCGACATGTTGGAAATCGGTTGGATGAACCTTGACGCAAAGGTCTCCTCGGGCAGGCCCAGGGCCAGGGCAAAAGCGCGAACCAGGTCTTCCGCCACGACCGTCACCGCATCCCAGTAGGCGGTCAGCGCCGGGCGGAAGTCGGCGGGCTCGGCCGGCCAGGGCGTTGGCCAGCGAATACCGTTACTGTCGGCGATGCTCGGATCGCCGGGCTCGACCTCGGCGCCGACAATGAAGGCTTCGTAGGAGACCGACGGGCCGCCGTTGTCGTCGGTGCTGAACGTCGTGGTGGGAATATACCCCCGGTAATGGCCGGGCTCGCGGCACTGGCTCCACTTCTCGGCCTCCGGCTGGGCGAAGTAGCTCTCAACGGCGGAAAACGCCGCGTCGATGACGCTTTGGCGGATGCCGTGGTTGTTCAGATAGAGAAACCCGTCGGTTTCACAGGCGGTGCCGATTTCGGCCGCGATTTCCTGGCGCCGGGCGGCGTCGTCGGTTGAAAATTCGCTAAAGTCGATGATGGGGAGCATGACGTTCGTCGTCTCCGTATCAAGTCGCGGCGAAGGTGGTGTCGAGGTAATCCCGCGAGGATTCCAGTTTCGCCTTAATAGCCGGTAAATCTACATGCAATAACCGGCCGTCACGCTTGAGCTGTTTGCCGGCGACGAACACGCTGGCGACATCGCCCGCGTTGGCCTGCAGCACGACGATCAGCTCGGGCGCGGCGCCGGACATCAGGCCGACACGATCGGTGCGGATCAGGGCGATGTCGGCCTGCTTGCCCGGAGTCAGGCTGCCGATGCGGTCATCGAGGCCGAGGGCGCGGGCGCCGCCCATGGTGGCGATTTCGAGCATCTTGGCCGTGGGGATCAGCACCTCGGTGGGGGCGATGCCCTGGGCGTCGAGGGCGCGGGCTCGGGTGCCGCGTCCGGCCTTGAGGGCGAACTGCATCTGGCGGAAAAGATCACCGCTGACGCTACCCACGGAATCGGCGCCGAGGGCAATATTGGCGCCGTGCTCGAGGGCCGGCCAGGTGATCGGGTCGCCGCCCTGGCCGATTTCGCTTTCCGGCGAGATGGCGATCGTGGTGCCGGCGGCGGCCAGCAGATTGAGTTCACCGCCATCGAAGCTCTGGCCGTGGGAGCAAATAAGATCGGGACCCAGCAGGTCGGCGTCGTGAAGTGCGTTAATCCAACGTACCCCCCGGCTCAGGGCCCCCATACCGGCGTGGCAGGTGATCGTCCGCACCCCGAGATTGCGGCCCAAACCCAGGTCGCGATGGGTTTCCTCGAACGGCAACTTTTCCAGGGCTCGGGTGGTGATGCCCATGGTCACCCGGCCGTCGTCACCACTCAGCCGGTCCCGGCGCAGACGTGTGGCGCTCATCCGATTGCCGTCGTCGCCATCCAGGCCGTGGCAAAAGACAGCCCGTATTCCCGACCCCTCAAGGGCCCGTATGGACTCCTCGGCCTGACCGTTGGCGGTCATGCCGTCGGCGAAGTCGAGCACCGTGGTAACCCCGCCGTCGAGGGCTTCGAGCGCGCCGGCATAGGTGGCGATGTAGGCGTCTTCGGGCCGGTACAGCGGTCGCCGGCCACGGAATATCTCGTCCCCGTAGGTTGACCAGGTGCCGTCGGAGACAAATCCGCGCAACAGGGTCATCCACAGGTGACGGTGGCTGTCGACCAGGCCGGGAATGGCGATCATGCCGGTACCGTCGATGACCTCGACGTCGTCGGCTTCGATGTCGGGTGCCACCGCCGCGATCCGTTCGCCGTCGATGAGGATGTCACCGCGCGCCAAGGTGCCGATCACCGGATCAACGGTGATGACGCAGGCGCCTTTGATGAGCTGTCGTCGGGTCATTTGTTGGCCTTCTTGCCGATGGTCTTGGCCATGTAGCGTTCCCGGGCCTCGATGCCCGCCGGATCACTAAGGGCGGCGAGAAGTGTATCACCGTCCAACGACGCGGTCAGGGCCGGCGCTATGGCGTTGACAACCGCGTTTACGGAATCTTTGGTGGCAACCACCGGGCCGGCGGGCATAGTGAGAATATGGTTGGCCAGCGCCTCGGCTTCCGATGCCACCTGGTCCGCCGGCACAACGCGGTTGAGCATGCCCGCGGCCTTGGCTTCGGCGGGCGAAAAACGGCGGCAGGTGATGACCAGTTCCTTGGTCAGGGCCGGGCCGATCTCGCGCACCAGGCGGGGGATGCCGCCCCAGGC
>JAYGEF010000082.1:0-10134 GCA_046582535.1 Alphaproteobacteria bacterium | reverse complement strand
CCGAGGCCGGCCACCGGGCTTCGACCACGGTTGGCGATGCCGCCCTGGCCGCCTTCCGTCCCTACGAAGGTCCGACGCTCCAGCTTGGCCAGCATTCCGGCCGCGGTTACCGCGCCGCGCCGCCGCAGGGGTACCCCGCGTCCGGTCTTGCCGAGGCGGCGGCGGCCTATGGTGCGCCCCTGGCCGCCGACTTTCAGGCCCCCTCGGGCCGCGGCGAGACGGCGCCGGACGACGACCCGGCGGTGAACTATCCCCTGGGCGCCGCCCGGGGCCAGCTTCACGCCACCTACGTGGTCGCCCAGACCGCCGACGGCATCGTCATCGTCGACCAGCACGCGGCCCATGAACGGCTGGTTTACGAGCGCATGAAGAAGGCCCTGGACGGCCAGGGCGTGGCGCGCCAGGGCATGCTGATACCCGAGGTCGTCGACCTCGACGAGGCGGCGGTCGAACGGCTCGTCCAGCGGGCCGAACAACTGGCCGAGCTCGGCCTGGTCATCGAACCCTTCGGTCCCGGCGCCGTGGTGGTGCGCGAGACCCCGGCCATGCTCGGCGAGACCGACATTCAGGGCCTGATCCGCGACCTTGCTGACGAACTCGCCGAGGTCGGCGACAGCCTGGCCCTCAAGGAGCGCCTGGCCGATGTGTGTTCGACCATGGCGTGCCACGGTAGCGTCCGCGCCGGCCGGGTCCTGACCATGGCCGAAATGAACGCCCTGCTGCGCGAAATGGAAGCCACCCCCCACTCCGGCCAATGCAACCACGGCCGCCCGACCTACGTGGAGCTCAAACTCGCCGACATCGAGAAGCTGTTTGGGAGAAGGTAGGCCGGGTGTGTGACCGTTAGAATATGTCTACCTTGCCACGGCAATAGATCGCCCAGGCTGAATCCTTTAAGCTTTGCCGCATTCCCCGTTTAGCGCCCGGCACCGTCGCTGAGGCGCTTGTGGAGAACCATGTTGATCGCCGGGGATATTCAGATGGCCGAGAGCGTTTCGAGCGAGCTGCCGACCGAGATTCAGGCCACGGTGCGGAACTATTTCGCAACGCCGGTTATCGCGTCTCCGCTGCCGGATTCGGAAGCGCTCAATGTTCAGCTGCGCGAGATTATTCTCGAGCGTGAGCGCACGTCGCCGAGCGCGGAACACAGTAACCTGGGCGGTTGGCAGTCGACATGGGATCTGGCCGAATGGGCCGGCGAGCCTGGCCGTACCGTATTGAACGTGGCCATGCGGCTGGGCACCCGGATGACCGCTGACCGCGCCGGCAAGCCAGTCAAGGTGAACTGGAAAACCAACGCCTGGGCGAACATCAACCGGGCGAGCAACGGCAACGAGTTCCATACCCATCCCGGATCCTACTGGTCGGCGACCGACTACGTGGACGACGGCGGCATTGCCGATGATCCGAGCCTTGGCGGCGAATTCGAAATCCAGGACCCGCGCGGCGTCGCCCCGGCCATGTACGCGCCGCTGATTGCCTTCGCCATGAATGGCCGCCAATCGGTGGGGGCGAGTGAGCTGGTTCATCCCAAGGCCGGCTACATGATCATGTTTCCCGCCTGGCTATCCCACGGCGTCCGGCCCTACACGGGCACCTCAACCCGAATTTCCATCGCCCTCAACCTCAGCGTCTGAAACGGCGTTTTCCGCGCCAGACAATGCAACCATGGTCGCCCGGTCAATGCGGCGCTCAAACTCGCCGACATCGTGAGGTTGTTTGGCAGAAGGTCGTTAAAAATTCCAACCACCAAGGCACCAAGGGCACCAAGAAGAGGGTGAGATTGCAATGTCAGAGCCAATTCCGAAGCGTACGGATGAAGTTGCGAAGGCGATTGTTGATTCGGCCCTCACGGTTCACCGTGAGCTGGGCCCCGGGCTCCTTGAATCCGTGTACGAGGCCTGCCTTGCCCATGAGCTCGGGAATCGTGGGTTGAGTATCCAGAGGCAGGTCCATTTTCCCGTGGTTTACCAAGGCGAGCGACTGGAGGCGGGCTGCGAATCGATCTGCTTGTCGATGACTGCGTCGTTGTCGAACTCAAGGCGGTCGAAAAATCCATTCCATTATTCGAAGCACAACTGCTCACCTATCTGAAATTGTCGGGTAAACGCCTAGGGCTTCTCATCAATTTTAACGTCACCCTCATCAAGAACGGCATAAAGCGGTTAGCGCTTTAACTGATTCTTCATGGTGTCCTTTGTGTCTTGGTGGTGAATCGAACCTGAGGTTTACGCGGCGGCCGATGGGTTATTCGCCCAACGCAGAAACACAATCCGGGTGGTAGCGTATTGGCGGTCGTCCAGCGGTTCGAAGCCGGGCGGTGGCTCGAAGGTTTCCTTGATCGAGAGTTCGACCACGATGATGGCGCCGGCATCGAACCAGCCGCCCCGGGCCATGGCCTCCAGGGTTGGGGCGGCGAGGCCGGCGCGGTAGGGCGGGTCGAGGAAGACCAGGGCCGCCGGGGTTCGCGCCCGGCCCGGCCGGGTGGCGTCGCAGCGCAGGATCATGGTCTCGCTGGCGCCATCGCACGCGGCGATATTTTGCCGCAGCACGTCGATCACCTGATTGTCGTTCTCCAGAAAGGTGACCCGGGCGGCGCCCCGCGACAGGGCTTCGAGGCCGAGCGCGCCGGTGCCGGCGAAGGCGTCGACCACATGGATGTTGCGCGGCAGGGGCGCGTCGTCCGGGCCCCAGTCGTTATGGGCCAGCACGTTGAAGAGAGATTCGCGGACCCGGTTGGCGGTCGGCCGCACGGACCGGCCCGCTGGCGCATTGAGGCGCCGGCCGCGGTGACTACCGGCGACGATTCTCATGGCGGCGTTTGTCTTTCGCTGGTTTCGCGCCGGTCTGGTCGGCCAGTACTCTGGCCGGCACTTCGCGTAACGCACCGGCCTCGAGATTGCCCAGTTGGAACGGCCCGAAGGCGACCCGGATCAGGCGGTTGACCCGAAACCCGAGATGCTCCATGACACGTCGCACCTCGCGGTTTTTGCCCTCGCGCAGGCCCAGGGAAATCCATGCGTTGCTGGCTTGCTGGCGTTCCAGCATCGCCTCCATGGGGCCGTAGTGGACACCCTCGACGGTGATGCCCTTGGCCAGGGCCTTGAGGTGCGCGGGGTCGGGACGGCCGAACACCCGCACCCGATAACGCCGGGTCCAGCCCGTGGCCGGCAGCCCAAGGCGCCGGGCCAGCTCGCCGTCGTTGGTCAGTAGCAACAGGCCCTCGGAGCTGATGTCGAGGCGGCCCACGGAGATCACCCTGGGCATGGTCTTGGGCAGGGCGTCGAATACGGTGGGCCGGCCCTCGGCGTCCCGCGCCGTGCAGATTTGTCCGACCGGCTTGTGATAGCACCACAGGCGCGTGGCCTCGGCGGCGCCCACGGGCTTGCCATCGACGGTGATGTTGCTGGCGTCATTAACGATCACTGCCGGGGTGGTCAGGACCTTGCCGTCAACGGTAACCCGACCGGAGGTGATCCAGCGCTCCGCCTCGCGGCGCGAGCACAGCCCGGCGCGGGCCAAGCGTTTGGCGATGCGCTCGCCGGATTTTTTTTCCGTGGCGTCGGCCATGGCTCAGTCCGCGGCAGCGGCAATAAACGCGTCGAAGATGCGGGCGTCACCCTCGCTGATAGTGTACTCCGGGTGCCATTGGACCCCGAGACAGAAGCGTTGGCCGGGGTCCTCGATGCCTTCAATGACGCCGTCGGGGGCTACCGCATCGACCATCATCCCCGGCGCCACCGCGTCCACCGCCTGGTGATGGGCGCTGTTTACCGGCAACGCGTCGGCCTCGACGATGCGATGCAACAGCGTGCCGGGCGCCACATCGACGCTGTGGCCGGGCTCATCGCGCGGGTTGGGTTGCTCGTGGGCCAGGGCACCAGCCACGGTCGCCGGAATGTGCTGGATCAGGCTGCCGCCGAAGGCCACGTTCATAAGCTGCTGGCCGCCGCAAATGCCCAGCATCGGCAAGTCGCGGTCATGGGCGGCGCGGCAAATGGCGAGTTCGAATTCGGTGCGCCGGGTCTTGAGCACCACGGTCTTGTGACGCTCAGCGGCGCCGAACAACGCCGGGTCCACATCGAAGGCGCCGCCGGTCACCACCAGGCCGTCGAGGCGGTCGAGATAGGCGGCGACATCGTCGGGCTCATGCGGCAGGGCCACCGGCAGACCGCCGGCGCGGCGCAGGCTGGTGAAGTAGTTCCGGCGCAGTGCATACCACGGCTGGTTGGAGTAACCGCCGGGGTCTTCCGAATCCAGGGTCAGGCCGATAAGTGGTAGGGCGCTCATGGCGCCTCTCTAACGTTTATGTTCAACCGGCGCAAGCGCGGCTAGTCGTTGCCAAACCCGTTGTCGGCGATTTCCTGCTTTGCCGCCGCGGTCTTCTCCAGGTCATTCAACCCCATGCCGCGCAGCACGCCGGGCGTCTTGTCGAACTGGATTTTCTCATAGGTGACAAGCTGCACGTAGTTGCCCCAGGGGTCGTTGAAGTTGACGCCGGGACCCGACATGAACTCGACCCCCATGTCCTCAAGGATGGCCCTGCCCTTGGCCGGATCGTCGACCACCAGACCGAAGTGGCGGCCCGTGTCGCGGACCATGGAGTCGCTCTTGAACAGGGCGATGAACTGGTCACCCAAGCCGATGAACGCGTCGGTCTCGCTCTGGCTGCGCAGGTTGACGTCGAACAATTTGCCGTAGAATTCGATGGCCTCGCCGATGTTGCCGACTTCAAGGGCCACATGGTTGATGCCGATGGCGCGGGGTTTGGCGGACTTGGTCATGGTTGACACCCTTATCCGGATCAAAGGAAAAGCGACAGCACGCCGGTATAGGCGTACAGCCGGTCGTGGGAGATTTCGCCGTTGCAGAAGAAGCCCACCAGGGGCACGTCGCCGAGGGCGGCGCGGATGCGCATCAGCTCCGCCGACTGCTCGCCGAAGGTGTTGGGACCACGCCCCAGGCAGGAGAAATAGACGCCGCCGCGCGGGTTGTCGCCGGCCCGGCGCTTGAGGTCGGCGAGCATGCGGTCGAGGTCGGCCTCGGCGCTGGCCCGGTCGCGGCGGCAGAACATGATCTCCTGGCCGTCCTCGATTTCGGCGCCGATGGCGATGATGCCGGTGCTCATATCCATGCCCAGCAGGTTGCGCACCGTATAGTCGGCCCGGTCGGAACCGCGCAGGGGAAAACCGGCAAAGATATGCTGGCCGATGCCGTGCAGGTTGGCGGCAAGCTCGGGGCCGACGTCCTCCTTGAACACATCAAGGGCGGCGCGGCCGTCGAGCTTGTAGACCAGGTTGTCGCGCGACATGGTGACCTCGTGGGTCGGGCCGATGGGCGAGCAGCCCTGACTCAACGCCGTGGCCACCGGCACATCGGCCTGAAACATGACGCCCGATAGCGGGCTCTGGCCGTCCGACCCGGCGACCCGGGCGCCGGCCACATGGGCATATTCGCCGCGCGACGAAATCAGCCCGCCGACCAGAAAACACTCGGCCGCCGCCGCCAGCTCGGGCACCAGGTCGACGGTGCGCGGGTGGCGCGGGTCGGCGTGGATGATGCCGAAGCGGGCTTCGCTGGCGTCGAGCCAGTCACGCCAGGTCTCGGCGAAATCGGCGGTACTGCCGCCCATATCGTCAAAAGTACGAAACGAGTCGGCGGGAAACTGTCCGGCCATGGCCGCCACCGCCGGCTCGCCGAAGTACTCCTGGCCAGTGGCGCAGATGCCGATGCCGGTGGTTCCGACCCAGTCGGCGATGCCGCTGCGCTGGACCAGGGTGGCGGTGATTTTGTCAAGATCGCCAGCCAGACTGTCGGTGACGTAGACGAAGCCGAGGTTGGCCTCGTCGGGTACGTCTCCAAGCTGGTCGGCGCAGGCGTTGGCGACGGTGCTCCAGTCGTCACCCCGCGCATGCCCCATGATGAAACGGTCCATGGATGTACTCATTTAGTTGATCCCCCAAACCTAGAGCGTATTCGAACAATATGGAACCATTTGACCGCGTCCCCTTAATCCGTGGTTAGGCGCACGCCGCGTGGCGATGTGGCGCATCGGCAAAGGCGTGCAACGCGGCCACGGTTTGAGGGGGCGCGGCCTCCGGTGGGGCATCTGAGCGTTTTGGCGGGCGTCGCGGCGCTTGCCCGATGTACCACATCGGACTGCGCACCGCTCCTACCCAAAACGATCATATGCCCCATCAAATTACTCCATATTGTTCGAATACGCTCTAGGGCAGGGCGGGTCCTATATCCAGTAGCAAGGTGGCATGGATTTTTGCTAGACTTAGGCTCGGCGGAACATTCCCGTCCGTGACAAGGATATCGATCGCCCCATGACTATTCGCACCGCCAAGTTCCAGATCGGCCAGGTCGTTCACCATCGCGTCTATCCGTTTCGCGGTGTGATCTTCGATGTCGACCCGGAATTCTCCAATACGGATGAATGGTGGGACTCCATCCCCGAGGATGTCCGGCCCGACAAGGACCAGCCCTACTACCATCTGCTGGCGGAGAACGCCGAGTCCACCTATGTGGCCTACGTATCGGAGCAGAATCTGGTGTCTGACGAGTCCGGCAAGCCGGTGGCCCATCCGGAGGTCGATCTGGTGTTCGACGATTTTCGCGACGGCCATTACGTCATGAGGGCCGATCAGGCCAACTGATGGCCGAATGCGCCTTCAGCGGCGCCCAATTCCGTATGCGCCAAGCTTGTATACGAATTCGTAATGCTCAGCGGCTACCATGCTTGGTAATGGCGCGGCGTCCGCGCATCAGGCGAAGTCCGCGTCACGTCGGGCGGGCAAGCGAGAGAAATTCATGGCGATCCGCGATTCGTCCTCGATACGGGTATTGGTGATCGACGATCACCAGACAATGCGCAAAATTCTGCGCCAGTTGCTTGGCGTAGTCGGCATCAAGGATATCATGGAAGCCAAGCATGGCGAGGAAGCCCTGGCCCTGGTTCAGGACCCGCAGATCACTGATCCCGACGTCATCCTCTGCGATCTTCACATGGACCAGATGGACGGCATGGAGTTCTGCAACAAGGTGCGCCGCACGGACGCCATCCGTGACCGCGCCATTCCCATCCTCATGCTGACCGGCGACGACGATCCCATGCTCCACGAGGTCAGCCGCCAGGTCGGCGCCTTGAAAGTGCTGAGCAAGCCGATCGGCGCCGACGACCTGCTGGCCGAAATCCGCAGCGCCATCGGCTTCGACGCCGGCACCGCTCTCGGCACCTCGCTCTAATAGCCGGGGCTGGATTCCGTCGGGTAGCCGGCATCCTTCCACGTCACGATTTGGCGCTGCGTTTATCGACCGCTCTGGGCTGGCAAACGGAGCGATATCGCCTACCAGTAGCGCAGGGCTGCGCCGTAGAGGTCGCTGAGCTGGTCGCGGCTGACGGTGCGCGGCGCGTTGTCGATAAGCCGTTTTTGCGGGAACGAACCGTCGGTCAGGGCCTGAATGTCGGCCTCGCCGTAGCCGACGCCACCGATGCCATTGGGAACGCCGGTTGCCTTCATCAACTCGATTATGCGCGTTGCCGTAACTTCGCCGGCGTCGTCCGGCCCGGCATCGCTAATGTCGGCGCCGAGGCAGGCGGCGGCCTTGAGGTGACGTTCGGGGCAGGCTTCGGCGGTGAAGCGGAATACCGCCGGCGCGTTGACAATGACCGACATGCCGTGGGGCACCATGGGTTCACAGTCCGGGTAGCCGTCGGGCCGGAAATCACGGACCAGCCCGGACACCGAATAGGACATGCCGTGGGGCAGGTGGCAGCCGGAATTGCCGAAGGCGATCCCCGCCAGGGTGGCGGCGAACATCAGATCCGCGCGCGCGTCGTGGTCGTCGCCGTCGGTCACCGCCCGCTCCAGGCTTGTCCCCAGCAGGCGCAGCGCCTCGAGACAGCCGACGTCGCTCCATGGATTGGCGCCCTGGGTCTGGGGCCGCTGGCTCGGTCGCGCCACCGGGTCGCGCCGGGTGTAGGGTCGGGCGGTGTAGGATTCGAGAGCGTGGCTCAGCACATCGAAGCCGCTGGCGGCGATGACGTTGCGCGGCAGGGTCCGGGTGGTCTCGGAATCGACGATTCCCCGGTTCGGCCGCAAGTGGCGCGAGACGATGCCGGTCTTGGCCTTCATGGCCAGCAGGTCGAAGATCGCGATACCGGTGCATTCACTGCCGGTGCCGCAGGTTGTCGGGCAGGCGATATGCGGTTTGATCGGCCCCGGCACGGCAACGCCGCCACCGATCGGCGCGTTGACGTAGGTCAGAAAGTCGGCCGGGTAGGTGGCATAGAGATTGGCCGCCTTGGCGGTGTCGATGACCGAGCCGCCGCCGACGGAAACGTAGCCGTCGAAGTTGCCCTCGCTGGCAAATTTGGATGCCGCGCGAAACGACTCGTCCGTCGGCTCGACCCGCACCTCATCATAGAGCGCCACGTCCAGGCCCGCCGTCTCGAGTGAAGCGCGGACAATGGCCAGGTGCTCGAGGCCGGCGATCGCCTTGTCGGTAAACAACGCCACGCGGGTCATGCCGAGATCGCGGGCGTAGTCGCCGACCTCGCGCAGGCTGCCCGGCCCGTAGGTAATCGCCGCCACGTCCATGGAGAACGCGGTGTCACCGGTACCGTCCGGCGCGTAGTAGTGACAACAGCTCATGGTCAGTCCTTCAGGTGGAGACTAAGGAATCCGCAGATAGCGTCGAACTCGGCCCGCGCCGCTTCGCCGGTGAAGCGCGCCCGCATGAAGCCGTGGATCATGCCCCGGGCCTCGCGGTAGGTCACGTCATTGCCGGCCAGGGCGAGCTTCGAGGCGTAGACCCGGCCGTCATCGCGGATCGGGTCGATCTCGGCTGAATGAACCCAGGCCGGCGGCAGACCAGAAAATTCCTTCGCCATGACCGGCCGGGCGTAGGGATCGTCGGTGTCGCGGTCGTTGGGCAGGTAGAGGTCGCGGTACTTCTTGGTGCCCTCGGCGGTCAGCCCCGGCGAGTTCGCATGCTCCACATAGGACGGGCAGGATTGGTCGAGGCTGGTGCCGGGATAGATCAACGCCTGGGCCGCGATCTCGGGGCCGCCCCGGTCGCGGGCCGCCAGGCAGGCGGCGGCCGAGAGATTGCCGCCGGCGCTGTCGCCGGCCAGAGCGATGCGGTCCGGGTCAATGCCGAAGTCGGCCGGGTTCGCGGCCACATGGCACAGAGTCCCGTAGCTGTCATTGAAGGCTGCCGGGTAAGGGTTCCCCGGGGTCAGGCGGTAGTCGACGCTGATGACCACGGCGCCGGTGTTCTGGGCGAAGCCCCAGGCGATGGCGTCCGAACTGTCGAGATCGCCCAGCATGAAACCGCCGCCATGAAGGTAGAGAATACAGGCACGCGGCTCGTCACCGCCGGCCGAACGATAGATGCGCACCGGCACCTGGTGGTCTGGCGTCGGAATGACGGCATCGCGAAGCGCCATGTCGGACGGGCAAGGCTGGTTCAAGGCGCCGGTGTAGGCCGTCCAGAAGCGCCGGGCGCCATCGGCGTCGTAGCCCTTCTCGCCGGCCGCCGCGCGAGCGTCGATGAGGACCTGCATGTCCGGGTGCATGGTGGTCATTCTATCAGCCGCCCAGGTGGAGTTTAAGAAAGCCGCAAATGGCGTCGAACTCGGGCCGCGCCGCATCACCGGTGAAGCGCGCTCGCAGGAAGCCGTGGATCATGCCGCGCGCCTCGCGGTAGGTCACGTCATTGCCGGCCAGGGCGAGCTTCGAGGCGTAGACCCTGCCGTCGTCGCGAATCGGATCGATCTCGGCGGAGTGGACCCAGGCCGGCGGCAGGTTCGAGAAGTCCGTGGCCAGGACCGGACGGGCATAGGGGTCCTCGGTACCAAGATCGTTGGCCAGATAGAGCTGGCGGTACATCTTAGTGCCCGCCGTGGTCAGGATCGGGGTCTCGGCGTTGTCGATGTAGGACGGATAGGTCTGGTCGAGCCCGGTGCCCGGGTAGATCAGCGCCTGGGCGACCACCTTGGGGCCGTCCCGGTCGCGGGCCGCCAGGTTGCCGCCGGCGCTGTCACCGGCAATGGCGATGCGCGCGGCGTCGATGCCGAACTGGTCCCCATGGCCGGCGACATACTCGAGCACGCCGTAGATGTCG
>JAYGEF010000078.1:0-7525 GCA_046582535.1 Alphaproteobacteria bacterium | reverse complement strand
CCCCTTCGTCGGCACGGGCATGGAGGCAATTGTCGCCCGCGATTCTGGTGTCACGGTGGTTGCCGATCGGGACGGCCGGGTGGAGAGCGTCGATGCGACTCGCATCGTGATCCGCGCCGACAACCCGAAGACCGACGGCACCGATACGGGAATCGATATCTACACACTGGTGAAATACCAGCGCTCGAACCAGAGTACTTGTATCAACCAGAAACCGATCGTTCAGCCGAACGATCTGGTCTCGACGGGAGATGTCATCGCCGACGGACCCGCGACGGAGGTCGGGGATCTCGCTCTCGGTCAGAACGTGCTCGTCGCGTTCATGCCGTGGCATGGTTACAATTTCGAGGATTCGATCCTCATCAGCGAGCGCATGGTCAAGGAGGACCGCTTCACCTCGATCCATATCGAGTCCTTCGAGTGCGTTGCTCGTGATACCAAGCTCGGTCCTGAGGATATCACTCGCGATATCCCGAATGTGGGTGAGGAAGCGCTGGCGCAACTCGACGAGTCGGGCATCATCCGCATCGGTGCCGAGGTCCGCCCGGGTGATATTCTGGTCGGCAAGATTACGCCGAAGGGTGAGACCCAGCTCTCGCCGGAGGAGAAGCTCCTGCGCGCGATCTTCGGTGAAAAGGCGTCCGACGTGCGTGACACCAGCCTCAAACTGCCGCCGGGCGTATCCGGCACCGTGGTCGAGGTTCGGGTGTTTTCACGCCGGGGTATCGACAAGGACGAGCGTGCCCTGGCCATCGAGCGCGAGGAAATCGAACATCTCGCCAAGGACCGCGATGACGAGCTTGCCATTGTCGAGCGTCACATCTACGGCGACCTCAAGGGCCTGCTGCTCGGCAAGACGGCGGTCAGCGGCCCCAAGGGCATGAAGGCCAACGCCAAAATCAACGACGAACTGCTTGCCGAATTCAGTCGCGGCCAGTGGTGGCAAATCGGCCTCAAGGACAAGAAGCCCATGGCCGATATCGAGCGCCTAAACGGCCAGCTTAAAGCCGCCCTGGAACGTCTCGAATCGCGGTTCCAGGACAAGGTTGAAAAGCTCCGGCGCGGCGCCGAATTGCCGCCTGGCGTGCTCAAGATGGTGAAAGTGTTCATTGCCGTGAAGCGCAAGCTCCAGGCCGGCGACAAGATGGCGGGCCGCCACGGCAACAAGGGTGTCATCTCGCGCATCGTCCCGGTCGAGGACGTGCCCTATCTCGAGGACGGCACTCCGGTGGACGTGGTGCTCAATCCGCTCGGCGTGCCGTCGCGCATGAATGTCGGGCAGATTCTTGAAACCCATCTGGGCTGGGCATCTCACGGTCTCGGCCGCCAGATCGGCGCCATGGTCGACGAAATGCGGCACAAGAGCAGCGGCGCCAAGAACTTGCGCAAGACTATTGGCGATGCCTTCGAGTTGTCGCCGCGCGAGGGCAACCTCAACGACCTCGACGACGCCGAGTTGCTCGACGTCGGCGAGACCCTGCGCAAGGGCGTGCCCATGGCAACGCCGGTGTTCGATGGCGCCCACGAGGCCGATATCAATCGCATGCTCGAACTCGCCGGCCTCGATGCGTCGGGTCAGGTGCAGCTTGTCGATGGCCGGACCGGTGAGCCGTTTGAGCGGCTGGTGACGGTGGGCTACATCTGCATGCTGAAACTGCACCACTTGGTCGATGACAAAATCCATGCTCGCTCCATTGGCCCCTATAGTCTGGTCACCCAGCAGCCATTGGGCGGCAAGGCACAGTTTGGCGGCCAGCGCTTCGGCGAGATGGAAGTCTGGGCGCTGGAGGCTTACGGCGCGGCCTACACTCTGCAGGAGATGCTGACGGTTAAATCCGATGACGTGTCCGGCAGGACCAAGGTCTACGAAGCCATCGTCAAGGGTGAGGACACGTTTGAAGCGGGTATTCCGGAAAGCTTCAACGTGCTGGTCAAGGAACTGCATGCGCTCGGCCTCAACGTCGAGCTCACGCAGCGCGAGTAAGGGCGAAGGATAACGTCCCCAAGCGCGACGACCATATCAGGTGATTCCCGATAACGTGGGATAAGGAGAAGTAGTTATGAACGAGTTGATGAAGATTTTCGGCCAGGTCAGCGGACCGCAGACCTTCAACGAGATCAAGATCACCGTTGCCAGCCCGGAGAAAATCCGGTCATGGTCATTTGGTGAAGTCAAGAAGCCGGAGACCATCAACTATCGGACGTTCAAGCCCGAACGTGACGGTTTGTTCTGCGCCCGCATCTTCGGGCCGGTGAAGGATTACGAGTGCCTGTGCGGCAAGTACAAGCGCATGAAGTACCGCGGCATTGTCTGCGAGAAGTGCGGCGTCGAGGTCATTCAGTCCAAGGTCCGGCGCGAGCGCAACGGCCACATTGAGTTGGCCGCGCCGGTCGCCCACATCTGGTTTCTCAAGTCCTTGCCGTCGCGCATCGGTCTGCTCGTCGACATGACGCTCAAGGAACTTGAGCGCATTCTCTATTTCGAAAGCTACGTGGTCATGGAGCCCGGTCTGACGCCGTTTGCCCAGAACCAGTTGCTGTCGGAGGAGGAGTTCATTTCGGCTCAGGAGGAGTACGGTCAGGAGAATTTCCAGGCCGGCATCGGCGCCGAGGCTATTCGCGAAATTCTGATCTCCATCGATTTCGAAGCCGCACGCGATACCCTGCGCGTTGATCTCGCCGAGACCGGCTCGGAGACCAAGCGCAAGAAGATCGTCAAACGTCTCAAGCTGATCGAGACGCTTCTTGAGTCGGGCAATCGTCCCGAGTGGATGATCATGGAGGTTATTCCGGTCATTCCGCCCGAGTTGCGGCCGCTGGTGCCGTTGGACGGTGGTCGTTTCGCCACGTCCGATCTCAACGACCTCTATCGCCGGGTTATCAACCGTAATAATCGCCTGAAGCGGCTCATGGAACTGCACGCACCCGACATCATCGTGCGCAACGAGAAGCGCATGTTGCAGGAATCCGTCGACGCCCTGTTCGATAATGGTCGTCGCGGCCGGGTCATTACCGGCGCCAACAAGCGTCCGCTCAAATCCCTATCCGACATGCTCAAGGGCAAGCAGGGCCGGTTCCGCCAGAACCTACTCGGCAAGCGCGTCGACTATTCCGGCCGCTCGGTGATCGTGGTCGGGCCTGAGCTTATGCTCCACCAGTGCGGCTTGCCGAAGAAAATGGCGCTCGAGCTGTTCAAGCCGTTCATCTATTCCAAGCTCGAACTATATGGCATGGCGACCACCATCAAGGCGGCCAAGCGTATGGTCGAGAAGGAACGTCCCGAGGTCTGGGACATTCTCGAGCAGGTCATCCGCGAGCACCCGGTGTTGCTCAACCGCGCGCCGACGCTTCACCGTCTTGGCATCCAGGCGTTTGAGCCGGTTCTGGTCGAAGGCAAGGCAATCCAGCTTCACCCGCTGGTCTGCACCGCGTTTAACGCCGATTTCGACGGCGACCAAATGGCTGTCCATGTGCCGCTGTCCCTTGAGGCTCAGCTTGAAGCCCGGGTGCTGATGATGTCGACCAACAACATCCTCAGCCCGGCCAACGGCAAGCCCATCATCGTGCCGTCCCAGGATATCGTTCTCGGTCTCTATTATATGACCATGGGGCTGGCCCGCGAGGTTGGCGAAGGCATGGTGTTCCGTAATATCGCCGAATTGGAGCACGGTCTTCAGGCTGGCGCGATAACGCTTCACAGCAAGATCAGATGCCGCCTGAAATTTGTCGACGACGCCGGCAAGCCGACGGAAAACGTGGTCGACACCACGCCCGGGCGCATGCTGCTGTCGGAAATTCTGCCGCGCAACAAGGCTCTTAGCTTCGGCCTGATAAACCGGCTGTTGACCAAAAATGAAGTGACCCACGTTATCGACGAGGTCTATCGCCATTGTGGCCAGAAAGAGACCGTGCTGTTCGCCGACCGGATCATGGCGCTGGGCTATCGCTACGCCTGTCAGGCGGGCATTTCCTTCGGTAAGGACGACATGGTCATTCCCGATTCCAAGGAGGCTCTGGTCGACGAAACTCGCGACAAGGTGAAGGAATTCGAGAAGCAGTATCTCGATGGCCTCATTACCCAGGGCGAGAAGTACAACAAGGTGGTTGATGTCTGGGCCCTGTGCACCGAGAACGTGGCCGACGCCATGATGAAGAGCATCTCGCGCAGCGAAGGTGAAGATCAGCCGGGGCCGGTGGCCTCGCTCAACTCCATGTACATGATGGCCCATTCCGGCGCCCGTGGTTCGGCGGCTCAGATGAAGCAGCTTGCCGGCATGCGAGGCCTGATGGCCAAGCCGTCGGGCGAGATCATCGAGACCCCGATTATCTCGAACTTCAAAGAGGGTCTCTCGGTGCTGGAGTATTTCAACTCCACCCACGGCGCTCGTAAGGGCCTCGCGGATACGGCACTCAAGACCGCCAACTCCGGTTACCTCACGCGGCGTCTCGTGGATGTTGCCCAAGACTGCATCATCTACGAGGAGGACTGCGGCACCAAGCAGGGCCTGACAGTCAGCCCTGTGATTGAAGGTGGCGATATCATATCGCCGCTGTCGGAGCGAATTCTCGGCCGCTTTGCATCTGTTGACGTCATCAACCCCAGCGACGGCAAGAAGCTGATCAAGTCGGGCGAGATGATGGAAGAGGATATGGTCGATGTCATCGAGAACGCCGGTATTGACGAAGTCGTCATCCGCTCGGTGTTGACCTGCGAGAGTGAGAATGGGGTTTGTGGCAAATGCTACGGACGTGACCTGGCGCGCGGCACGACGGTGAATATCGGCGAGGCGGTCGGTGTTATCGCCGCTCAGTCGATCGGTGAGCCCGGCACCCAGCTTACCATGCGTACGTTCCACATCGGTGGCACCGCCCAGCGTGGCGCGGAGCAATCCAGTGTCGAGGCGTCGTTCGATGCCACCATGTTGGTCCGTAACCGAAACGTGGTTATCGACAGCAAGGGCCGTCCGGTGGTCATGGGGCGCAACTGCGAGATTGGGCTGCTCGACGAGAATGGCCGCGAACGCGCTCGCCACCGGGTTCCCTACGGCACCCGCTTGCTCGCCGATGAAGGTGAAAAGGTGGCCAAGGGCGACCGGGTCGCCGAGTGGGATCCCTACACCCTGCCGATCATCACCGAGAGCGAGGGCACGGCCAACTATGTCGATATGATCGAAGGTGTGTCGTACCGTGACGTGCTCGACGAAGCGACCGGCATCTCCAATAAGGTGGTCGTTGACTGGAAGCAGCAGCCGCGTGGCGCTGATCTCCGCCCGCGTATCACCCTGCGGGACGCCGACGGTGAGGTGGTCCATCTGCCAAGCGGCTTGGAAGCCCGTTACTTCATGACGGCGGACGCGATTCTCAGCATCCAGGACGGTGACCGGGTCAATGCCGGCGACGTGCTGGCGCGTATCCCGCGTGAATCGTCGAAGACCCGTGACATCACCGGTGGTCTGCCGCGGGTGGCCGAGTTGTTCGAAGCCCGCAAGCCGAAGGATTTCTCGATCATTGCCGAGGCCTCCGGCCGGGTCGAATTCGGTAAGGACTACAAGTCCAAGCAGCGGATCTACATCCAGCCGGACGAGGAGGGCGCCGAGCCCACCGAATACCTCTTCCCCAAAGGCAAGCACGTCACCGTTCAGGAAGGCGACCATGTGGACAAGGGCGACCTGCTGATGGATGGCAGCGCCGTGCCCCATGACATTCTCAAGGTGCTTGGAGTCGAGGCCCTGGCCAATTACCTGATCTCGGAAATTCAGGAGGTCTACCGGCTTCAGGGCGTGACCATCAACGACAAGCACATCGAGGTGATTTGCCGCCAGATGCTGCAGAAGGTCGAGATCCACGAGCCTGGAGAGACCACTTATCTGGTCGGCGAGCAGGTTGATCGTCGCGAGTTTGATGCGGCCAATGCCAAGACCGTGGCCGACGGTCGTAAGCCGGCGACTGCGTTCCCGGTGCTTCAGGGCATCACCAAGGCGTCCCTGCAAACCGGTTCGTTCATCTCGGCGGCGTCGTTCCAGGAGACCACCCGGGTGCTCACGGAGGCTGCGGTTGCCGGCCGTGTGGACCGGCTGGCCGGCCTCAAGGAGAACGTTATCGTTGGCCGCCTGATCCCGGCGGGCACGGGTAATGTCATGGCCCGGCTTCGGGAAGTTGCCGCCAGCCGCGATGAGGAACTCGAGGAAAAGGCTCGCAAGGAAAGCGAAGCGATGGCAATTGCCGACAGCGAGACCTCGGAAGAGGAAGTCCAGATCGCCTGATTCTGACGAGAGAGCCGCCGTCGATGGCGGCTCTCTCGACGACCTTCGCCGAGTCGCCGTGAAATCACGAAAATACCGTGGATTTCGGGGCTTTATTTGGCTTGACGAGGGATTCGCCCGCGACTAATATGCCGCGCTCTTTGGGACCGGTGGTAGAGCCGTTGCTCTAAACACGGTCCCAGCCGAAAACGGTAGACAATTTGGCTATGCCGGACGGGTCGGCGAAACGTACCCGCAAAAAGCAAACTCGCGTTGTTTTGCGCGTTTTGTCGTGTGGTGGTATTTGGGCGATTGCAACGCCCTTGAGTATGGCGAGAGCCGTGGAATGTGGCAGAGGAATAGTGGATGCCGACGATTAATCAGTTAATTCGCAAGCCGCGCTCGCGCGCCGTGGTGCGGAACAAGGTTCCCGCCATGCAGGCGTGCCCGCAGAAGCGCGGCGTTTGCACCCGGGTTTACACCACGACGCCGAAGAAGCCGAACTCGGCCCTGCGTAAAGTAGCGCGGGTGCGTCTGACCAACGGGTTCGAAGTCACCAGCTACATTCCTGGTGAGGGTCATAACCTGCAAGAGCACTCAGTGGTGCTGATCCGTGGCGGTCGTGTCAAGGATCTGCCCGGTGTGCGTTATCACGTCATTCGCGGAACGCTCGACACTCAGGGTGTCAGCGACCGCCGCCAGCGCCGTTCGAAATACGGCGCCAAGCGACCGAAGTAGGGGAACCAGTACGATGTCGCGCCGCCGCGCCGCTGAAAAGCGGGATATTCTGCCTGATCCGAAGTATGGCGACTTGGTCGTCAGCAAGTTCATGAATTCGCTTATGTACGCGGGCCGCAAGTCGGCCGCCGAGCGAATTCTCTACGGCGCTTTCGATCTGATCGAAAGCCGCACCAGCCAGGACCCGGTCAAGGTGTTCCACGACGCCATCGACAACGTTAAGCCGACCATCGAAGTGCGTTCCCGCCGTGTCGGCGGCGCGACCTATCAGATCCCGATCGAGGTTCGCACCAACCGGCGCCAGGCTCTGGCCATTCGCTGGATCATCGGCGTCAGCCGCGGCCGTGGTGAAAACACCATGATCGAGCGCTTCGCTGGTGAATTGCTTGATGCGGCGTCGGAGCGTGGTGCTTCGGTGAAGAAGCGTGAAGACACCCACCGCATGGCGGAAGCCAATAAGGCGTTCTCGCACTACCGCTGGTAGCGCGCGACTTTATTGCAAGGTATTCGGACTATGGCCCGCACTACTCCGCTCGATCGTTATC
>JAYGEF010000041.1:0-3106 GCA_046582535.1 Alphaproteobacteria bacterium | reverse complement strand
AACTTCGTTCACTTCGCTGCGGAAATTGTCGAGCGCGGCGAGCAGCCGCAACGCCGCATCATAGATATGCCGGCCTTCATCGGTCAGGGCGAAGCCGCCCCGGCCCCGTCGGCAAAGCACCACATTCAAACGCGTCTCCAGGTCTTTGAGGTGGCGGCTGATGGCCGAGCGGCCGATATTCAGCTCCAGCTCGGCGGCCGAGACTCCGCCGGAGTCGACCACCGCGCGAAAGACCCGCAGCAGGCGCACATCAACATTGCCCAATTGGCCCAACAAGGCCCGCGAGGTCATGGCGTACTCCGTTCTGGCTTATGTTTCAATTTTACACATCTAAAGTGAACTAGACTAACATTTATTGAACTTTCTACCACGCGTAATCTAGCGCCACGAAGGATCATCAAGGATGACATGAGAATGACAGACCAATTCGCCGGCCTCACCCAGAACCAGCTCGACAGCTACTGGATGCCGTACACGGAAAACCGCCAGTTCAAGGCCGACCCAAGGATCATTACGGCGGCGAAAGGCGCCTATCTGACCGACGCCGAAGGCCGCAAGATATTCGACGGTCTCAGCGGCCTGTGGTGCTGCGGTCTGGGCCATGGCGTGCCCGAAATCGCCGAGGCCGTCTCGGACGGGCTGGCGCAGTTGGATTACGCGCCGGCGTTCCAGTACGGCCACCCCAAGGCGTTCCAGCTTGCCGAGAAGGTTACCGAGTTCATGCCGGAGGGCTTGAACCGGGTGTTTTTCACCAACTCGGGTTCCGAAGCCGCCGACACATCGTTGAAGATTGCCCGCGCCTATTGGCGCAAGAAGGGCGTGCCGTCGAAGACCAAGCTGGTCGGCCGGATCAAGGGCTATCACGGGGTCAATTTCGGCGGCATTTCCGTCGGTGGAATCGGCGCCAACCGCGCCTTGTTCGGCGATGCGGTGGCGGCGGATCATCTGGGCCATACGGTGATCAAGGGCAACGAGTTCACCAAGGGCCAGCCGAAGACCGGCGCCGAGCTTGCCGATGAGTTGTTGGAATTGGTCGGCCTGCATGATGCGTCGAATATCGCCGCGGTGATTATCGATCCGCTCGCTGGATCGGCCGGTGTGCTGCCGCCGCCGGAAGGCTACCTTCAGCGCCTGCGCAAGATCTGCGACGACCACAACATCCTGCTGATCTTCGATGAAGTGATCTGTGGTTTTGGCCGCATGGGCGCCATCACCGGCGCCGAGGCCTTTGACGTGACGCCGGATATGATCAACATCGCCAAGCAGTTGACAAACGGCGTGGTTCCCATGGGTGCCGTGGTCGCCCGTCAGGAAATCTACGACACGTTCATGGAGGCCGGCGGCCCCGAGTACATGATGGAAATACCGCACGGCTAGACCTATTCGGGCCATCCGGTGGCCTGTGCGGCCGGCCTGGCAGCCCTCGACGTGCTGAAATCGAGCGGTCTGATCCAGCGGGTCAGGCAGATCTCCGGCTACTTCGAAGACGCCGTGCATTCCCTGAAGGGCTCGAAATTCATCACCGATATCCGCAACTACGGCTTCGCCGCCGGGTTCACCATCGACGCACTACCGGGCGAACCCGCCCGCCGGCCCTTTGAAGCGGCCATGGACATGTGGAAGAAGGGTTTCTATGTGCGCTACGGCGGCGATACCATCCAACTGGGGCTGCCGTTCATTACCGAGACCGATGAAATCGACATCCTGGTCGAGGCCCTGGGCGACAGCTTCAACGCACTTGCGTAATATTGTCCCTGCAATAATTGGGTGAGGCGCGATGATGGTAATCCGACAGGCCGCTATTGGTGATGCCCATCATCTCGCACAGTTCGCCATCAGCGCCCACGGCGGGTTGAACGAGGCGCTCTATGGCAGGCTGATTCCGGGTCGATCGGTCGAGAGTTTTCTCGAGCCGGAATTTGCCCGTCCAGGCGTCACCGCGTACTACAAGAACCATTGGATCGCCGAGCTGGACGGTCAGGTGGCCGGCGGTATCAACGCATTCCCCTACGACGACTTCGCCAATGACACGCACGATCCGGAAATTCCAGAAGAGCGCTACGCGGTACTCCAGCCCTTTGAGAACCTGCCGGCGGCCGGCACCTACCATGTAATGACGCTCTCGGTGACGCCGGTGTACCGCAAGTCCGGGGTTGGTTCGGCCCTTCTGATGTTGGCCTGCGAGCAAGCCAGGGAGCGGGGTTTCTCTGAAATCAGCCTCTACGTATTCGGCCAAAATTCCGGCGCCCTTGCGTTGTACGAGAAGTCGCAATTCAAGATTGCGGGGCGCGCGCCGGTCGTCGACCACCCGTCGTTGCGCTACACGGGCGAACTCTTCCTCATGGTCGCCGCTTTGTAAGCGCCAGGAGCTTCCGGCTTCAGGCCGGCCGGGGCCAGGCGGGGTCGCGGAACGACTGGATTTCGATCTGATAGCCGTCCGGATCGCGCAGAAAGCAGTGATAGATGTTGTATTCGGCTTTTTCCGCGGGCGCCGTATCAAAGGCGATGCCCTTGGCCCTGAGCCGTTCGTACCAGCCATCCACATCGTCGGTGAACGCCGCCCGAATTTGACGGCCGTTGTTCGCTGCAGCGGTAGACCCCGAGAAAGCCTTCCGGGCTGGTCTGATAGATGCGGCAGCCGCCCTGGTCGAGCACCAGGGGCAGCTCGAGAATCTCTCGATAGAACGCGGCGCTCTTGTCGAGGTCGCGGGTGTAGAGAAACGTTACAAGTTGATCGAACATGGGATTCCTCTGTGGGTGTTGAAACCAATCTTCGGTGGAATTGGAGGATAGCTTGCGTACGGACGAAGTCTTCGCCAGAATGATTTGGAGTTTCGGCCGTGCAAGGGCTGGATTTACCGGCTTTATACCGGGGGCGATATTGGGCAGATGTGCGGAGTCGTACACCTTGGCAACCGCATACGTATACGCAGCCAAAATCGTCGTTGGTGCCGAAAACTAAACATGCTTTTTTAGGGAGAGACAGACATGTTGAAAAAATTCTCGCTCAGGATGGCTACGGCTCTAGCTGCCGTCGCCATGATCGCCGGGGCCGGGTTGACGCCCGTCCAGGCAGCGACCAAGACGGTAACGCTTGTCGATTCGT
>JAYGEF010000503.1:0-1549 GCA_046582535.1 Alphaproteobacteria bacterium | reverse complement strand
AGATAGCCATCCTCGTCCAGGTAGCCGACATCGCCGATGGTGATGAGGCCATCGCGTTCGATCTCCCGGCGTTTGTGATCGAGGTTTTGATAAGTGAAGTCGGGCCAGTCATCCAGGCGCAGGTAAATTTCGCCAATCTCGCCAGTGGGCAGAACATTGCCGTCCTTGTCGAAAATGCGGATCGTGCCGCCCTCGATTGCCCGACCCACCGTACCGGGCTTGCGTAGCGCCTCTTCCGAGCCATGACAACAAACAGCGCCGCTTTCGGTGGCGCCGTAGTATTCATGGATGACCGGGCCGAACCACTCGATCATGCGGCGCTTGACGTCGGGCGGGCAGGGCGCCGCGCCGTGGCTGACAAATTTCAGGGACGAGACGTCGTATCGCGCCCGCATGTCGTCGGGCAGACGCAGCAGGCGCACGAACATGGTCGGCACCAGATGGATATGGGTGATGCGGTGACGCTCGATTATGGCCAGCAGTTCTTCCGCGTCGAAGCGCGGCTGAAGCACCACGAAACCGCCATACATCACGGAAATCAGCCCGTAGTGGTTGGGCACCACGTGATACATGGGTCCGGTGATTACCGCCCGCGGCGGGCCTTCAGCGTTGAGGCCGAACCACAAATTGATGTTCTCGTCGCGACGGATCGCAGTCTCCGGGCTCCAGGGGTCGCGGCGTACGCCCTTGGGCATGCCCGTGGTGCCCGACGTGTAGATCATGCTGGGGCGGTCGGCCTTGGCCGCTTCCTGCCATATTGGTTGCGCCGACAGCCACTGATCCCAATCCGTCTTGTCCGGTGGCGCCGTCGTCGCGGGTGGCTCGACTTTATAGGGAGCGGCGATTTCCGGCGGCGTCGAAACGACCAACACGGTCACATCATCGGGAATGGCGGCGGCGACTGTCGGCAACAGGTCGGCGTGAATGACCAGGGCACGGGCGGCGCAGTCCCGGATGATGTAGCCGGCCTCGTCGGCCTTCAGATGCCAATTGATGGGCACCGCATAGGCGCCAAGGGTGGTGGCGGCGTAGGTCGCTTCGAAAAATGCGAAATCGTTGCGCAGAAAGATGGCGACGGTGTCGCCTTCGCCAATACCAAGGTCGTGGAAGCCGCTGGCCGCCCGCCGGCCATTTTCCATCAATCTGTCCATGGTGATCTCACGATCACCGCTAATGAGTATGCCGTCGGCCATGTCAGCCCTCTCGCGTACGCGGTTCGGAGGTAATATAGTACGACCGCCGTCGGCGCAAAAACCCCGCATTATTGCAGTATTGTAGAATTCCAGGTCGTTCAAACGTGTTTTCCAAAATTCTCATAGCAAACCGAGGCGAGATCGCCTGCCGTATCATCCGTACAGCTCATGACATGGGTATTTCCTGCGTCGCGGTTTATTCCGAGGCCGACGCCGACGCGCTGGATGTGCGCCTGGCCGACGAGGCCGTGGCCATTGGTCCGGCGGCCGCCGCCGAGAGTTATCTGGTGATCGACAAGATCGTCGCCGCGGCGCGCCGTACCGGCGCCGAAGCGGTCCATCCCGGATACGGCTTC
>JAYGEF010000497.1:0-10802 GCA_046582535.1 Alphaproteobacteria bacterium | reverse complement strand
CCGTTAGCTTGACGGCCATGGCCTCCTCCCCTGAAAACACCAGCCGTTTCCAGCCGGCGCGCAGGGCCGCCATGGCGCTGCCGGCGTCCGCGCCGCAATCGATGACGGCATCGCTGACGTCCGCTTCGTCGACAACGGCCTTGAGAAATCCGACCCCCGCATAGGCCGCGGCGCCGGGCGCGCTTTGCAGGGTGATCGGGATATTGAGG
Organism: Alphaproteobacteria bacterium; assembly: GCA_046582535.1. Classification (GTDB taxonomy): domain Bacteria; phylum Pseudomonadota; class Alphaproteobacteria; order JAAXGF01; family JAAXGF01; genus JAYZAP01. Next base: position 10,593 of record JAYGEF010000497.1, on the reverse strand, counting down.
TCGGCGGCGGCGGTGACCGCCGCGCGAGCGTGGCCGAGGTTGTGGAACAGGATGACGGGGCGGGTCACGGCGCCCCAGGGTGGGCCAAGGCGGCAACCCCGGGCAGGGGCTTGCCTTCGAGCCATTCGAGGAAGGCGCCGCCGGCGGTGGAGATGTAGGAGAAATCGTCGAGCACGCCGGCCTTGGCCAGGGCGGCAATGGTATCGCCGCCGCCCGCCACGCTGGTCATGGCGCCTTCGCGAGTTAGCCGGGCCACGGCCCGCGCAACCAAATTTGTGCCGGCGTCAAGGCCATCCAACTCAAAAGCGCCGAGGGGGCCGTTCCACACTACCGTGGCCATGGCGGCCAGGTGCTCGGCGATCGCCGTGGCGGTGGCTGGACCCACATCGAGGATCATGGCGTCGTCGGCCACATGGCGTATGGCAACGGTGTCGTGCGGCGCGCCGGCCTCGAACTTGGTCGCCGTGACGCCGTCCACCGGCAGAATGATCTCGCAGTCGGCGTCGGCGGCGCGATCCATGATCCCCCGGGCGGTGTCGGCCATATCGCGCTCGCACAGGGATTTGCCGACGGCGATGCCCTGGGCGTGGAGGAAGGTGTTGGCCATGCCGCCGCCGATGATCAGGGCATCGACCCGGCCGACCAGGTTACCCAGCACGGCGAGCTTGCTCGAGACCTTGGCGCCGCCGACCACCGCGGCGACCGGCCGGCGCGGGTTTTCCAGCGCGGCGTCGAGAGCGCCCAATTCGGCGGCCATGAGCCGCCCGGCATAGCTCGGCAGACGCTGGGCAATGCCGACCACCGAAGCGTGGGCCCGGTGGGCCGCTGAAAAAGCATCGTTCACATAGGCGTCGCCGAGGTGGGCCAGGGCATCGGCGAAGTCACCACGGATCTTTTCTTCCCCGGCGTGGAAGCGGAGATTCTCCAACAGCAGAATGTCGCCATCGGCCATGGCCGCCACCGCCTGTTCGGCGACATCGCCGATGCAATCGTTGGCGAAAGCCACCGGCCGGCCGCCGAGGGCGCGGGACAGGGGCTCGACCAGAGGCGCCAGCGACATGGCCGCCAGCACTTCGCCCTTGGGCCGGCCAAAATGGGACAGGACAATGACTTTGGCGCCGGCCTCGGACAAGGTGGTCAGAGTCGGCGCCACCCGGTCGATACGGGTCAAATCGGAAATCTCATCGCCCGCCATGGGGACATTGAGATCGACCCGAACGAGAACTCGTTTGCCCGCCGCGTCCAGATCATTGAGGGTGCGGAAATTCGCCATCGCTAGTGTTACAGCCCGCCCATCAGGGCGGCGACGTCGGGCATGCGGTTGGAGAAACCCCACTCGTTGTCGTACCACGACAGCACCCGGCACAGACGGCCGCCGACCACGGCGGTCTGGGTCAGATCAAACGTCGAGCTGGCAGGGTTGTGGTTGAAGTCGATGGAGACCAGGGGGCCGTCGCATGTGTCCAGTACCGCGGCCAGAGGACCGTCGGCGGCGGCGGCCTTCATGGCGTCGTTGATTTCCTCCGCCGTGGTGTCGCGGGCGGCGATGAAAGTAAGGTCGATCATCGAGACATTGGGAGTCGGCACCCGCACGGATGTGCCGTCGAGCTTGCCGTCGAGTTCGGGCAGCACCTGGCCGACGGCGCGGGCGGCGCCGGTCGAGGTCGGAATGATCGACATGGCGGCGGCGCGGCCCCGGCGCAAATCGGAGTGCAGCACGTCGAGCACCGGCTGATCGCCGGTATAGGCATGTACGGTCGTCATGTAGCCGCTTTCCATGCCGATGGCATCGTTGACCACCTTGGCCACCGGGGCCAGGCAATTGGTCGTGCACGATGCGTTGGAAACCACCGTATGTTCGGCGCTCAGCTTGTCGTGGTTGACACCGTAGACCACCATCAGATCAGCGTCGCCCGACGGCGCCGAGATCAGCACCTTGCCGGCGCCGGCTTCGAGGTGTTTGCCGGCCATTTCGCGCTTGGTGAAAATGCCGGTGCACTCCAGAGCCACGTCGACGCCGAGATCGCCCCACGGCAGCTTGGCCGGATCACGCTCGGCGACCACCTTGATGGGGCCACGGCCGATGTCGATGCTGTCGTCGCTGGTCACCACCGTGCCCGGAAAGGCGCCATGGACGGAATCATGTTCGAGCAGCCAGGCATTGGTGGCCACCGGGCCGAGGTCATTGATACCGACCACCTCGACATCATCGCGCCCTGATTCATGAATTGCGCGCAGTACGTTACGGCCAATGCGGCCGAAGCCGTTGATGGCGAGGCGAACGGTCATTTCCTAACTCCCTTAGATTTCCCTAGTCCAAGCCTTGAAGTAGTGGTCTGGCGCGGCTTGGTCAACCGCCAACATTTGCTGATGGCGATTCAATTTCATTGGCCGCCTCCGGGGCCTATTTCCGGGTTTTTTGAAACCACTGTTTGGCGGCGGCTTCGGCCTCGGCGGTCTGTTCAGCGGTGAGCTTTGCCACCACCAGTATGAGGCCATCGGCGGCGTCTTCATCGCCATTGCGCTGGGCGACGAGATACCAGGTCGCGGCCATTGTCAGGTCCTTGTCCACGCCGCTGCCGGCGGCATAGAGATTGGCCAGGTTGCGCTGGGCCACGGCGAGATTCTGATTGGCGGCTTTTTTATACCATTTGGCGGCTTCGCTCACGTCCTGATCGACGCCCTTACCGGTTTCCAGCAGGTGACCGATGTTGTTCTGGGCGAACATATGACCTTGTTTGGCAGCGGCCCGGTAGAGGGCGGCGGCCTGGACGGCATCGCGTCTGATGCCATGACCGTTCTGGGTCAGCACCCCGAGGTTATAAAGACCGTCGACAAAGCCCTGGCCGGCGGCCTGCTGATACCAATGAGCCGCCACGTTCCAGTCCCGGTCGATACCCCAGCCATGATAATAGTGGGCGCCAAGGTTGGCCTGGCCCTGGGCGTCGCCCTGCTCGGCGGCCAGGGCCGACCATTTAAGGGCGCGGTCAAAATCATGGATGGTCACCGTGCCTTCGAGGTAGGCCAGACCGATGGCGCCCTGGGCGCCGGCGTCGCCGTTTTGGGCCGCCTTCAGAGTGGCCTGGAGATTGGCACCGGTGACTTTGGTGTTCATGGTTCCGTTCTAGAGCCGTGCCTTCGCCGCCGCCACAACCGCCTCGGCGGTGATGCCGAAGTGCTCGTAGAGTTGGTCGGCCGGGGCCGAGGCGCCGAAGCCGGTCATGCCGACGGTGGCGCCGTTGTCGCCAATGTACTTCTCCCAGCCCTGCATGATCGCTGCCTCGATGGCGACCCGGACGCTGCCCGGTCCGAGAACCGATTGCCGGTAGGCCTGGTCCTGAGCGTCGAATCGCTCCCAGCACGGCATGGAGACCACCGCCGTGGCGACGCCCTCGGCCTCGAGGGTGTCGCGAGCGGCCAGGGCGATGGCAATTTCCGAACCGCTGGCCAGCAGGGTGACCTGGCGCGCGCCGCCGGCCTCGGCCAGCACATAGGCGCCCTTGGCGCACAGGTTTTCGTCGGTGTGTTCAGTGCGCACCGTGGGCAATCCCTGGCGGGTCAGGGCCAGCACCGAAGGCGTGCTGGTCTCGGCCAGGGCCACGGCCCAGCACTCGGCGGTCTCGACCGCGTCGGCCGGGCGGAAGACGTTGAGGTTGGGGATGACCCGCAGGCTGGCGAGATGCTCGACCGGCTGGTGGGTCGGGCCGTCCTCGCCAAGGCCGATGGAATCATGGGTCATGACATGGATGACCGGCAGTCCCGACAGCGCCGCCAGGCGGATGCCCGGGCGGCAATAGTCGGTGAACACCAGGAACGTTGCACCGTAGGCAATCACCCCGCCGTGCTGACTGAGGCCATTCATAACGGCCGCCATGGCGTGCTCGCGCACCCCGTAGTGAATGTAGCGGCCGGCGAAGTCCCCAGCCTTGATGACGTCCAGATTGCTGGTCTTGGTCAGGTTGGAGCCGGTCAGGTCGGCCGAGCCGCCGATCATCTCGGGCAGGGCCGCCGTATAGACACCGAGCGCTTCCTGGCTCGCCTCGCGGGTCGCCCAACCTGGCTTGTCCGCCGAGAGCTGGGCCTTGTAGGCATTGACCATGGCGTCGAAGTCGTCGGGCAGGGCGCCTTTGAGGGCGCGCTCGAAGTCGGCCAGCAGGTTGCTGTCGAGAGCGGCAAAGGCGCCGTTCCAGGCGGCTGACTGTTCGGCACCGCGCGACCCGGCGGCGCGCCAGGCGGCGAGGATGTCGTCGGGAATATGGAACGGCCCATGGGGCCAGCCGAGGGCCTCGCGGGCGCCGGCAATTTCGTCCACGCCGAGCGGCGCGCCGTGGGCGCCGGCGGTCCCCGCCTTGGTCGGGGCGCCGAAGCCGATGGTGGTACGGCAGGCAATAAACGACGGCCGGTCGGAGTCGCGCGCCGCTTCGATGGCCGCCGCGACGGCCTCCGGGTCGTGACCGTCGATCGCCCGGGTATGCCAGCCGTAGGCTTTGAAACGGGCGATCTGGTCGTCGGAGACCGTGAGATCCGTGGGACCGTCGATGGTGATATGATTGTCGTCGAACAGCAGGATCAGCTTGCCGAGACCAAGATGGCCGGCGAGGGACGCGACCTCGTGGCTGATGCCTTCCATCAGGCAGCCGTCGCCGGCGATGACGTAGGTGTAGTGATCGATCACATTGTCACCGAGGCGGGCCGCCTGCAGGCGCTCGCCCAGGGCCATGCCGACCGCCGCCGCGATACCCTGGCCCAGGGGCCCGGTGGTGGTTTCAATTCCGGCCGCATGGCCGTATTCCGGGTGGCCGGCCGTGCGGGCGCCGAGTTGGCGGAAATTTCGCAGCTCATCGAGCGTAATGTCCTCATAGCCGGTGAGATAGAGCAGGCTATAGAGCAGCATGGAGCCATGGCCCGCCGACAGCACGAAGCGGTCACGGTCGGGCCAGTCGGGCCGCGCCGGATCGAATTTAAGGAACCGGCTGAACAGCACGGTCGCCACATCGGCCATGCCCATGGGCATGCCGGGGTGGCCGGAATTGGCAGCCTGGACGGCGTCCATGGCGAGGGCTCGGATGGCGTTCGCCATGGCGCCATGGGAAGCGGTCGCTGGCTCTGTCGGGGAGCTTGCGTTGGTCATGGGAGCGGTATTCTCGCGCTCGGTGTGAAGGGATATGGCATTGTCCGTCCATCGCCGGACGAGTATCGATTGCGCCGCACCATGCCGGGGCACGGCGACAACGTCAACCGCAGAGTTGCCGTGGCTACTGTGGCTGTGCGGTTGCCGCCGAAATTCGCTGGAAACGGCCAACGCCAGGTCGCGCGATTGACGCGGCGTCTCGCCTGGGTTATGTCTGTAGAGTTGAAGGGTGACTCGCGATAGTTGTCATAAGATATTGAAACGGCTCATTTATGTCGACGGCTAAAGCTCAGGAAAGATTGCAGGCGGCGTTCGACCGCTTAGAGGCCGCGGCCCGCGCCTTGAAGGACAGTGCCCAAGGCGATGGCAAGGCCGAAACCCTGCAGGCTGAACTCGATAAAGCACGCGCCGACAACGCAGTGCTGGCAAAAGTCACCGAATCGGCCTCGGGCCGTATCGACGCCGCCGTGGTCCGCCTGCGCGCGGTTCTTGGCGACTGACCAGTGATCATTATGCGTCACTCATAATGATCACTGGCAAGCGCAAGTGCGCGTCGCCGACCGTTCGGCGGAAGGCCCAGTCTGTGTATGACAAGATTGGCCGTATGAACGCCCATCGGTCATTCTTCATGACCGATGGTAAAATGTAGGGGAAGGCGTCATGGGCCAGGTCGGCATAATCATCAACGGGCGCAAATACGAGATTGCCTGTGAAGAAGGTCAGGAAGAACGCCTGACCCGCCTGGGCGCCTATGTGGACGAGCGCACCGCCGAATTGGTCAAGTCCGTGGGCAATGTGGGTGATGCCAGGCTTATGGTGATGACCGGCCTGCTGGTCGCCGACAAGCTGTTCGATGCCTTCGCCGAGGTCGAAAAATTACGCGCCGAAATTGCCCAGACAAAGCAGGCGCCGGCGCCCGCCAGCGCCGATGACAAGCTGGCGCCGCTGATCGATGCCATCGCCGAACGCATCGAAGACATTGCGGCCAACCTCGAGAACACCTAAGTATCTCTATGAACGGGTGCTGCGCGGTTTGTCTGTCGGCATATATCCCTGGGGCCAATATCCACGAAAAGGGAGCTGTCCCTTCCGGGGCCGTGGCCTCGGTATACGGCGCCCACCTGCAAAAGCAGGCCACAGTGGACTTGCTAACGACGGCTGATGCGGGCCCGTTCACCTCTTTTTCCACAGCGCTGACGAGGCGGCCATGAGCGACGACGAGATTGCCCTGGCCAAGCGCGACCTGCGCATCGACTGCGAAGCCCGCCGCGAGACCGCATGCCACCATGCCGGCGCCAATGCCGGGACCAGCGCGGTCAAGCATTTCTTCGGCGCCGTCGAGGTCCCTGCCGGCTGCGTGGTTTCGGGCTACTGGCCCATGCGCCATGAGTTCGACGTGCGCCCGCTGCTTGAGGCATTTCATGAGCGCGGCCATGTCTGTGCACTGCCTCTGGTCGTGGGCAAGGGCCAGCCCCTTGAATTTCGTGTCTGGTCGCCGGGCGCAGCTTTGGTGGAAGCGGCGTTCGGCACCCGGGTGCCGCCCGAGTCCGCCCCGATGGTGACGCCCACTCTGTTGCTGGTGCCCATGCTGGCATTTGACGGGCATGGCTATCGCCTGGGTTACGGTGGCGGTTTTTATGATCGCACTCTGGACGGCCTGCGCGCGGTCGGCCTGACGCCCTTGGCCGTGGGCTGCGCTTTTCATGGCCAGCGCATCGCCACGGTGCCGGTCAACGCCACGGACCAACGACTCGACTGGGTGGTCACCGAACGCGGTGCGTCCCGGATTGTTGCGGAAGCGTCAGGAGCGGCGGCATGAATTTGTTGTTCATTGGTGATGTGGTCGGCCGCTCGGGCCGCGATGTGGTGATCGAACGGCTGCCCGGTCTGCGCGATCAACTGGCCCTCGATTTCGTGGTGCTTAACGGCGAGAACGCCGCCGCCGGCTTCGGCATCACCGGCAAGATCTGTCGATCCTTCTTCGATGCCGGGGTCGATGTCATCACCACCGGCAACCACGTCTGGGACCAGCGCGAGCTCATCAAGTTCATTCCCGGTGAGCCGCGTCTGCTGCGGCCGCACAACTATCCGCCGGGCACGCCGGGGCGCGGCGCCGCCGTGTTCGAGGCGACGCGCGGGCGCAAGGTGCTGGTGGTCCACGTCATGTGCCGCTTGTTCATGAACCCGCTCGACAATCCCTTCGCCAGTGTCGCGGCCGAATTGAAGAAGCATGTGCTGGGCGGCACCGTGGCCGCCGTCATCCTCGATATTCACGGCGAGGCGAGCAGCGAAAAGATGGCCATGGGTCATATGGTCGACGGCCGGGTCAGTCTCGCCGTCGGTAGCCATACCCATATTCCCACCGGCGACGCCCAGGTGCTGCCCGGCGGCACCGCCTACCAGACCGATGCCGGCATGTGCGGCGACTACGATTCAGTTATCGGCATGGTCAAGGGCCCGGCGGTCGAGCGCTTCGTCACCCAGATGCCCACCGAGCGCCTCAGCCCGGCCCTCGGCGATGGCACCCTGTGCGCCGTGTTCTGCGAGACCGACGACACCACCGGTCTGGCCAAACGGGTCGCCCCGGTCCGCCTCGGCGGCCGCCTGGCGGAGACAGTGCCGGGTTAGACCTCGTCCAGCGGATAGACCGGGCGGCGCAACTTGTGCCAGGGGAAGGCGCTGAGATCGCGGGCGGAGAGCGAGCCGCTGTCGGCGAGCATGACGTCGCGCGACAGGGGCTGGAAGGCGGCGCGGAAATGTTGTGCCGATTTCAGCGCCACCACGTCACAGGCTGCCGGGTCGATGCCCTGGCTGATGAACACCTGGCGGTCGGTGACCTGCTGGCTGTTGGTGGCGACGATGAACCGCACGCCGCCGACACGCAGCACCGCCGTCGGCCCCATGGAGCGGGCCTCACCGGTCAGTATGGGCCCGTCGCAGATGTAGGAGCCGTCGCTCAGAGACTCCACCGTGGCGGTTAGTTCCAGGGGTGGGCCGTAGAGTGCCGCGTCGATTTTCGAGCCGAGCGAGACAGTGACCGGGTTGCCGGCGCCGGCGGCCTGACAGGTGGCGACGGCGGCTGGATCGGCGACGGTGGCGAAAGCGGCGTTGTCCAGGCCGGCGTCGATCATGGCCTCCAGCAGGCGCACGGAGTCGCCGTAGGCGCCCGAGCCCGGGTTGTCGCTGAAGTCGGCGATGACCAGCGGCCCACCACCCTGACCAGCCGTGGATTGCGCCGCCGCCATGGTCTCGGCGATGCTGTGGATCGGCACGGTGATGACTTCGCGGGTGTCCCAGACCTCATCCATCATGTCGGCCGCGATCTGGCCGAACCGGTCACCGGCCCCCTTGGCGTCGCCATCGCCGACCACGGTGACGGTTGGCCCGGTGAAGGGAATGTCGGCCAGGGAGAAGCCGGCGCAAACCGTCACGCCAAGCACGCCGGCGTCACCGGCGACATAGCCGGCGGCGCGTTCGAGCAGATGCACCATGGGGCCGTCATGGGTCTGGCCGTGGTTGCAGCCCTCGATCAGCGGTCCCCGCGCGACCACCGAGCGCGCGCTTATCTCACCGGCCATGGCGCGCTCCAACAGGTCCGCCGCCTCGGTGGCGATCTCGTACTGGTCGATATGGGGATAGGTGCGGTAGGCCAGGACGATGTTGGCGTGCTCGGCCATGGCGTCGGAGACGTTGGCGTGGAGGTCGAGGGTGATGGCGATGGGAATATCGCGCCCGACGCGCTGGCGCAGGCGGGCCAGCAGGTCGCCCTCACCGTCGTCCTGATCCTCGGTGACCATGGCCCCGTGGAGCGCCAGGATGACGCCGTCGAACGGCTCATCATCACTGGACTTGGCATCACAGGCCGCCAGCAGCTTGCCCGAGAGATGCGCCCAGGCCTCGGCGGTGGTCTTGCCCGAGGGCGACGCCCGTGCCGCGATGGGCTGGACCAACTCCCAGCCGTAACGTTTGGCGGCGTCGATGTGGGCGGCGATCTCGCATTCCGCGCCGCCCATGGCGCGGGCGATGTCGGCGCCCTCGAAATAGATCCGCGTGCGGTAGGACTCGAGGGTGGTGGGCAGGATGCTGAAGGTGTTGGTCTCGTGGCCGATCTCGGCCGAAAGCACGCGGCGTGTCATGGCGGTGGTCCTCTGGGTTACTGGGCGAGAGCTTACACCAGCGGTCTTTATGACGAAGTCATAATGAGCGTTGGCAAGCGCGCCATTCTTGGTCGCGACGACATGGGCGTTGCCGACCGTTCGGCGCCAGCCCGCGTGGCGCTTGAACGCACTTGCCAAGAACCACCTGCGTGACGATTGAACGCCCATCGGCCACTCTCTATGGCCGATGGTGATAACGCCTAGCCCAAACTTCCGCCTTTCTCGATATAATCACGGGCCAGGGCATCCGGATCGAAGGGATATTTTTTGATCACCGCGTCGATGCGGGCGGCCTCGTCTGGCAGCAGCCGAAAATGCGGCGGTGATTCATTGATCCGGCCGGGGATCGCCAGGTTGGCGGTGGCCCGGGGTAGGTGCAGGCCGTCGAGCAGGGCGTTCACCGTTTCGGCATCGGCCAGGGTTTCCAGCGCCGCGTCATGGAACACCACCCGGTCGTTGCCGGCGAGGATTTGGCGGTAATGGGCCGCCCGGGTCATGACCTCGCAGATGTACCACAGACAGATCCCGTCCTTGTCGCTGGCCATGGCCGCATCTGCCTTGACGATGTTGCGCGGATAGTCGGGATCAAGGCACCACAGCCGCATATTGATCCGGTTGACGAAGTCGCCGCGCCGACGATAGCTCCGCACCGTCGCCGCCGGGTCGCGGCGAAGCACCACAAAGTGGACGGTTCCGGCGTCAGTCAGCAGATCGATGTTCTCGACCAGCCCGGCCTTCATGAGCAGATGCGAGGTCTCCACATAATGGCTGCCCGGTGTCGCCGCGATGCGCCCGAGCTTCTGTTCCCAGAACCGCCGCACGGCGGGCGTATTGCCATGACAGTTAAACCCGGTGAAATGCGACATCTCCGGCGTCTCCCGGCCGAAATCGTCGAAGCCGAGAAACTCATGATGCACCGCCACCTGGTCAGCCGGCCCACCGTTGCCTTCCAGCAACGCCGCCAAATACCCGGTCCCGGACCGCCCCGGCGTCATGGTGAAAACGAAGTGCTTTTGTGGCGTTGGCATGGGCGGAGAGTAGCGTGGGGCCTGATAGGTGGCGCAATCGTGCCACGAGCCCCTATATTCACCCCATGGCCACCCAGGAAGCACCAGACCTCACCACCCCCACATCCTCACGCCCGCACTGGGCGCAGCGGCATCCGCGGGATGTGGTGCGGGCGGCGGGATTGGCCGAGGGCGCTGTCGAGCCGTTGGTGGTTTCGCCGAGTCCGTTCCGGCTGGTCTCCGACTATCAGCCGGCGGGGGATCAGCCCGAGGCGATTCGCGAGCTGGTCAACGGGCT
>JAYGEF010000454.1:0-6110 GCA_046582535.1 Alphaproteobacteria bacterium | reverse complement strand
CGAGGGGTTCAACTTCGCCATAAAGACCCTGATCGTCGCGAGCTTCATGGACGCACAAGGGATCGCCTATTTCGTTTCCCAATCCGACCAAGCGATTGCGACCGATCGTCTCTATCAGCGAACGCGAAATTTCGTCGTGATGATCACCTGCAACTAAAGGTGCCGACCAACAAAATCTGCCCTCGGCCTTCCATAACCTCAACTGTACCTCCCAGAATGCTAACTCGCGGGCGTTCCACAGGTGGAGCGCCCGCAAATTTTCCCGGGAGGTGGAAGGTGAGGACCGAGTATGACAGAGAGTTACTACAGCAACGCCATGGTCGAGATCGCCTTGGCCCTGGCCATGGCCTTCTTCAGCATCATGGTCCTGACCATGGTTTCCATGGGCACGGGTTTTCAGGCCGCGGCCCCGACGACGCCCATCGTCTTTGACGCCATCGCCGTTGCTCCCGCCACATCGCCATCGAGCGAAAGCCTGGCGAACGACGCGGTGGTTATCGTTCACTACCAGGGCCGATTTTACGACGCCGAACTGGTGTCTATCGACCCCAGCCAAATTGCCGACCTGGGCGGCCGCGTTGTCCTGGCCATCACCCCATCATTGCCGATGACCGAGGCGATTGCCGCCCGCGAGCGCATCGCCGCCACCGACGTTATCGTCACCACCCTGAGCGAAGACTGGCTTCGCACCCTTGAGGAGATGTCACCATGAAGAGCCATCGAGCCACCAAGAGCCTGAGCGCGACCGGCGCCCTGGTCACCGTTCTCGCAGCGTTGAGCGTATTCATGCTCGGCGCCCAGCCAGCCCAGGCGACGACCCGCGTGGAAGTCAAGCAGATAGTCGTCGAGGAAGCCAACAACAGCCGCGTGCCGCCGTCCCTGGCGCTCGCCGTGGCCAAGGTGGAGTCGGATTTTCAGGCCAAGGCCCTGAGCCCGGCCGGCGCCCGCGGCGTCATGCAGATCATGCCGGCGACGGCCCGTGGCGAATATGGCGTCAACCCGGACGAAACCTGGGACGCGCGCCTCAACATCCAGCTCGGCGTCGATTTCCTCGACCGCCTGATCGAACGCTACGGCGGCCGCTGGGACCTCGCCCTGTCCCATTACAACGGCGGATCGGTGCGTGGCACCATGCCCAACGCCGAGGTTCTGCCGGCGACGCGCAAATACGTCGAGGCGGTTCTCAAGTGGCAGAAGCGCTATGCCGAGCAGGCCACCGTGTGGTTCGCCGACGGACGCGCGGCGAACGACGACCCGGCGGACGGTTGGCGGTCGGCCCGCACCCGGGTCGTGGCGACTGCCGACTCCGTTGACCGGACGCTCGACCGCCTGCCCGGCTCGGGCGTGAAAGTCGTCTGGACATCGGACACCGGCGTCGAGACTTCGGTCTGGACCGTTCCCACCTGGAGCCTGACGGCGACCGGGTCCCTCGACGACTTCGACGACGGCATGGCCGTGCGTGTGCTCCTCGCCCGGGGCCAGCTTGACGACTACAGCCCGGTCATCAATTGGACCAGCGAGTAACCGGATCGTTGGGGACGTATTGCCATGCGGCGATTGTCGGCACTGCTGATATTGATCGCTCTCGGGGCGGCCAACCCATCTGCCATGGCCAGCGAGAGCGGTCCCGGCGGCCGCGACCGGGTACGAGCGATGGTGGTTGAAGAGGCCAGGGACATGCGGTTCGCCGTATCCCTGGCCCTCGCCGTGGCCCAGGCCGAGTCTGACTTCGACCCCATGGCCGAGAGTCGCGTGGGCGCCCGGGGCGTCATGCAGATCATGCCGGCAACGGCTCTGGATGAATACGGCATTCCTCCCGACATGCTGTGGAATTCCCGGGTCAACATCCGCCTCGGCATACATTTCCTCCAGCGCCTGATCCGGCGCTATGGGGGGCGGACGGACCTAGCGCTGTCGTACTATAATGGCGGCTCAGCGGTCGGCGATCTTCCCGGCGCCCGGGTCATGCCCGCGACCTTTGACTATGTACGGCGGGTGAAGTCGCTGCAGCGGGAGTACCAGCGGTCAATGTGGTCGGGAGAGTATTTGGCATGGATGCGAACGGCACAATAGGCCGCCTCCTGGAGGGCGGCATCAGCGAGCAGTTGCGGGCCGCGATCCGAAATGTTGCCGACGCGACGACCGGTGATGGTGTTGTCAAATACACCACCAAGGTATCATGGGAACTCAAGAAGATGATCGCCTGTCGGACCTATTCGAGGGGTGTGCTCCAACTCTGCCATCTGATTAATGGGATCGATGCGGTCAGTCGTGGCACCGGCGGCTATCTGGTGTTCTTTTTCGGTTTGGATAAGGCGACGCCACGAACTTTCGGTCATGCCTTCGATCAGTCATTGGCTTCGCCCGGACGGCGGGGTGAACGTCTCGTTCGTACCGAGGCTGGAATATCCATCCACTACGACGACGGCGAATTCGCTGTGACCCTCGGTCGCATGCCCCTACTTGCTGCTCTACTAGAGTTTCTCATCGAAACGGCTGGCTACGCGGAGGTCGACGCCGCCATTGACGAAATGCTCGCGTCTCCTTCCAAACGGAAGGCGGTCGAGACGGCGGCGAACAGAATTTCCCGGGCACTTTACGATTATCTCTCGGATCACCTTCCTTCGGTACAAAACAAGACCAAGTACGAGCAACTGATTGCATTTCTGCGGAGCCGCGCGGGCGAAGGTCGTATCGAGATCGACGATGAAGCTGTTCTGGGGTTTTGGCTCGAGAAATCTGATGATCCAGATGGCGGCGATTTCCGCACGTACCAAACCGTGTTCGATGGATTTGTGGCGTTGATACGGACGCTCGATGCGGCGCAGGCGTATCAAAGTGCCGATCAGGCTGCGCCGATTGGTGGTGATTTTGATGCCGGTGAGGTTGACCCCGATGGACTATCGGCGGCGGTCGATCCCATTGGCGAATGGCAATCACCGCTTGCCTCGCTGGTTGATGACCCGGTGAATCGCATCAAGTTCCTCAACGACGGCGAACGCAAGGCCCTCGACAGCCTGATGGGGTGCGGGCCCCTGGCGCGCGACCTGCCTCTATCGCTGCTGCGCTATGAAGTCTTCGGTTTTTCCCAGTCGCGGATCCGCCAGGCGCGTCGCAGCCTCATGGCGGACGACGAGATGCGAGCCCTGATCAGTTGCCGCGATGCCGAGACCTACCCACAGAGGATAGCCCGCTACCGCCAGTTGGTGGATCACGTGGAGCGGGTCCTGAAGGCCGCCCTCTACGTGCTGATGCGCCAATCCGATCCTATGGACGACGACAACGTCGTTGGTTTCCAGCAAGACGATCCAGTTGGTATGTTCAACGCGACGAGCCGGACGGATACCGACATCGATAGCGATCAGTTGGCATCCGGCATGTCCGAGGCGCAGGCCGCGTTCAAACGCTTCAATCGTGCCGGCTTCAAGGAAGAGACGATTCATGAGCCCGACATGGTTGACGGGTTCCGCATCGGCTCAGGCGCAATCGTCGCCGTCAAGCAGCAGCTTGAACGCTACCTCGCGGTCATCGCTGGTATCGATCAGGGGCACCCCGGCCTTGCCAAACTGGGCAAACAAGACAGTCGCGTCTTCAGTGCGCAGTTCGGTCGCATTTACGGAGAAGCCACATGACACGCCGATACGAAGTTCCCGAGGGTGAGTGCAAAGCTTTTGCCGAGACGGTGTTTGATGCGGTCAGCACGCTTCATGATCTGACCCATGGCGGTGACGTGGAGGTTGCGCCCACGCGGATATCGTTCAGTCAACTATTCGCTTATGCCAGTGACCCCTACGCCCAGGCCGACGTCACAATCGAGCAAGCCATAGCTCGAGATCCGGCCACACGTGCCGACTTCGACCGGCTCGTGGAAAAGACCAGCGTGTTTATTCGGGCTGCCGCGGCGGCCTCCGACACGACCTTCAGCCGCACCGGCGAAGGCTATCGTATGCGCTTCGAGCGTTCGCGCGCCGAGTCAACGCAGACCTATGTCATCATCGAGCCGACCGAGGCTGGGAACGAGCCGCCTCGCGCCTTATTCGTGCGCTATCCTGATGGCCGACGGTGCAAGCATGCCCTGCCACAAAGCCACGGCGGTATTGTACAATTGCTTGAAGACGCTGGCTCCGAGCTCTTGCTAGGGTTGCTCGACATCAAGAACGAGGTTTATCTGTGCCGGGATGAAAATCAGAGTCTATCTGGCGACGACGGAGGGGCCGGTCCAAATTGAGCGGGTCACGCGGGAGCGAATCGAGAACTCGCTTATCTGCGTGAAACGGACCAACCAGGTCCTACCAATCAGTTCCGGATACGACGCCTTCGTGAAACCCGGGTCGGGCGTTATCGAACGGGAGTTCGGACCGTTCGAGCCGGGTGCCTTCCGTCTCGATGTCGCCGACAAGATTGTCGACGGTGATAGCTGGCAGCTCGCCGCTTTTGTCGCCCATGCGCTCGACGCCAAGAACCGACTGGCCGCGCCCGACGATGACGCAACCGCGGCCATTCTGCTCACCGGCCGGGTCGATTATGACCTCAATGTTCTGCCCGTCGAGTTTGTCGCCAAGAAACTCGCCGCGTCGCGCGACGAGTTCACGTCGCTAGTGGAGGGCGGTGTCCCGGTCTGGGTTTTCGTACACACGGAGAACCTGGCCGATACCGATGCCTCAAGCCTGCCCGACGGCGTCGATATCGTTGGCGCCGATACGACTGCCAAGATGCTCGAAACCGTGGCCGCCATTCAATCGCCGAACTCGGGCCCGCCGGCGGTGCGGCAAGGCGGCGGCTTGCCCGATACGCTCGACCCGGTCCCGGAAAAACCACGACTGGCCGCCAATGTCATTCTGGTCCTGCTTATCGCCATAGCGGCCGCGGTAATCTGGTACCCCCGGATTGCCCCGCACTTCATGGCTTCACCGCCGGCCGCAACCGTGGAGATCGTTGCTTCGGTGGAAGAGGCACCGGCCGAAGACATGGCGCCGGAACCGGCTGCCGAGACAGACGATACGGAACAGGCTGACATGGCCGTGGTATCGGAAGCAGAAGCTCAGACGCCCACGACCAAAGAGGAGCCCGCCGCGCCAGAGGCAGCGTCGCCGGTGGAGGCGCTACCCGACAGTGAAACGCCGGTGATCAAGGAGCCGGTAGTGGCCGTGCTGGGCCACGTCGAAATCACCCTGTTCGGGCGCCATGCTCCCGGCGGCAAGACCTGCCCGGCGGTGCACTTCGGCTCGGCCGTGGCCGTGCTCGTGGCCATCGCGCCAAAAGGCCCGAACGCCTTCGAGACCAGCCCTCACGACGGCCTTTGCGGCATCGAGTTCGCCGTCGAGAACATTGGCGAGCCGCGCTACCTCTCGGCCGTTCTCCAGGTAACATCGGGGCGCTTCCTGGACACCCCGCGTCCACCCGCCGGGCTTAACGGCGACTTGCCGGTCGCGGGCCGCGAGACCTGGGCGCTCGACATTCTCTACCGCATGGCGCGCGATCTCGAATACCGCATCGTGGTGCTCGCGTCTGAGACAGCATCGGCGGAAGATGCGGCGTGGCTGAAGGCGCAATCAGACTGGGACGACGCGTTGACGGCGCTTGTCGCGCGCGGAGTTGAAGTCGTCTGGACAACGCATAGTGTGATCCGGTGAGGTTTTGCTATTATGCCTTGCGGCAGACGATCAATCTAATGAGTGGTGTGGAGCGGAATGCCATGATTGCGCTGTGGAAAAAGATGGTCGGGCGATTGGCGCTGATGGTGAGCCTGGCGCTGACCCTTTGTTCACCGCTCATGGCCGCCGTTACCGAGAATACCTACGGTGTGGCCGTCATCATTGGCAACCAGGACTACCGCGGCGATCTGCCGAAGGTCGAGTTCTCCCGTAACGACGCGGCGGCCATGAAGAAATTCGTCGTCGAGCGGCTCGGATTTCGCGACGGTAACATCATCGACCTTAGAGACGCGACCCAGGCCGAAATGGAGGCCGCCTTCGGTAATGAGCGCACCCACGAGGG
The DNA here is from genome assembly GCA_046582535.1 of Alphaproteobacteria bacterium. Taxonomy (GTDB): domain Bacteria; phylum Pseudomonadota; class Alphaproteobacteria; order JAAXGF01; family JAAXGF01; genus JAYZAP01. Next base: position 113 of record JAYGEF010000454.1, on the reverse strand, counting down.
TAAGCTATGGCGCTGGCTACGGCCCGAAAAGTCGGACGTAGTCGTGTTCTACTCCGGCCATGGCGTGCCGGGCCGCGACGGCGAGCGTGGCTTCCTGCTGCCGGTGGACGCCG
>JAYGEF010000421.1:0-6012 GCA_046582535.1 Alphaproteobacteria bacterium | reverse complement strand
GTGCCCGAGGTGGTCATCGGCCTGACCGTGGTGGCGCTCGGCACCTCGCTGCCCGAACTCTCCACCGGCATCATTGCGGCCATGAAGCGCCAGCACGACGTCATCATCGGCAACGTGCTCGGCAGCAACCTGTTCAACCTGTTTGCCATCATGGGCGCCACGGCCATGGTCCGCCCGGTCGAGGTCTCGGCATCGGTCGCCGCCACCGACATCTGGGTCATGACCGGCGTCATGGGCCTGTTCGTGGTCCTGCTGGTCACCGGCTGGAAACTAAGCCGCGCAGAGGGCGCGGCGATGCTGGCGCTGTACGTGGGGTATATGGCGTTTTTGGCCGTGGGGGGGTAAAAGAGAACAAGAGTTTGGCGTTTCGTTTATTCGACGGAGGGCGACATGAGCGACGATAGCAAGATGGCGGGCGGTTGCATGTGTGGGGCGGTGCGTTTTGAGGTGACCGGAGAGTCCTTCGGGGTTGCCCATTGCCACTGCCATAGCTGCCGCAAGCACAACGGCGGGCCGGTGGTGACCTTGGCCGGTTACAACAAGGACCAGGTCACGTTCAGCGGCGACGAGCGCAAGATGTACGAGTCATCGCCCGGCGTCGGGCGGGCGTTTTGCGGCAAGTGCGGTACGCCCCTGACCTGGGAAGGTGAAAGCGACGGCGCCTATATCTTCGAGTTCCACATCAGCACCTTCGATAACCCGGACGCCCTGGTGCCGACCGGTCATTCGTTCGATGCGGAGCGTATCGCCTGGTTCGATATTGCCGACAACCTGCCGCGCTATGAGGGCTTTGCCGGTGACAGTACCTTGCTGCGCCACGGGCCGGTCAGCGACGGGCTGCCGTCGGCGTAATAGCAAACAAGACAACCGCCGCTTTGTTGCACGGGCCTGCAAGCTCGGGCATAGTCGGCGGCAACAGATCAACAGGAGGATAGAGCGATGTCGGAACTCAAGGTAATTCGATTTGCAGATCGCGGCCCGGCGGATACGGGCATGCCCGAATGGGACCCAATCCCGGCCGAGGGCCTGCAATCGGGCGAGCCGGTTCAGACCGGTCATGTCTATCATAACGACGAGGCCAACGGCTTGATGGTCGGGGCGTGGGACTGCACGCCGTTCACCGCCAAGCCGGGACCCTACGACGTCAACGAGTTCATGCTGATCCTTGACGGTTCGGTGACCATCGTCGACGAGAATGGTGGCGAGGAGACCATCAGCGCCGGTCAGTCGTTCATCATTCCCAAGGGGCTGCCTTGCACCTGGAAGCAGACCGAGTACGTGCGCAAGTTCTTCGTCATATTCAACGATGCGTCGGGCATGAAGCCTGAAGATTCATCGGCGCTCAAGGTCATCCGTCCCGACCCGGGCGTGGCCATGGGGCCCATGGAGGTCGACGCCTCCCAGCCCTTCGTCGGCGCGTTGCCGACCCAGCATATCGACCTCTGCTTCGGCGACATGACCGGTCAGATGACCACCGGCGTGTGGGACTCGACCCCGTTCGAGCGCACGGCCTTCGCCTTCCCGCGCCACGAACTGATGCACCTGCTCGAGGGCTCGGTGACCATCAGCGATGGCCAGGGCGGCGCGGAGACTTTTGTCGCTGGTGATACTTTCTTCGTGCCCAAGGGCGCGGTCATTGGCTGGAAGAGCACCGAGTATGTGCGCAAAATCTTCGTCATCTTCATCGAGAAACAAGCCGAGGCCCAGGCCAACGCGGCCGAGTAGACGCCCCGGACCCTCGACGGTTGCGGCGGCCGCCCGGTCAAGGGCGGTCGCTGTTGCCGGCGCACCCAGTGGAGGCCAGCCGTGTCCCACGTTCTCGATGGCCGAACCTATGGCGAGGTCGCCCGGTTCGACGTTTCCGCCGGCGATGGTGTTGATCAAGACGCCATCGCCGCCTACAAGCGCGACGGGGTCATCTGTCTCGACGGCGCCTTCGGCCAGGACTGGCTAGACGTCATCGAGAGCGGCATTGACGAGGCCATGGAAAAACCGGGTCCCAGCGCCGCGATGATCGGATTGCCGGGTGACCGGGGATCGTTCTACTACGATTCGATTCTGTGGAAGCAGGTCGAGCCGTTCCGCCGTTTCATTTTCGACTCCCACGCCGCCGATTTGTTCTGGCCGTTGCTCGAATCCACCAGCCTCAATTTCTACTACGACTTCCTGATTTTGAAGGCGGCCCATTGCAACAGCGCGGTGACGCCGTGGCACCATGACCAGTCCTACTACCCGCTTAACGGCACCAAGATCATCAATTGTTGGACCGCCCTCGACCCCATTCCGGTGGAGACCTCCCTGCGTTTCGTGCGCGGCTCCCACGCCGACGGTTTGATCCGCCGGGCGGTGCATTTCGACCCGGCTAAAGCCTACCCCAACGCCATGATGGAACGCCCGTTGCCGCCCGACTTCGATGCCGACCCGGATGCCGACATGATCACCTGCGCCATGCAGCCCGGCGATACCCTGGTGTTCAACGTCAAGATGTTCCATTGCGCGCCGGGCAACCACCTGGACCATCGCCGCGGCGTGTTCTCGACCAATTGGGCGGGCGACGATGTGACTTACAACGACATGGCCCAGGAAAGCGACCCGCCCCAGCGCGGCGAAGGTCTGGTCCACGGCGGGCCGATAACCTGCGAGACATTCCCCCTGGTGCGGGGTAGCGCCTAGAGGGTCTTGCGATGGCCATGGGCGACAACATTCGATCCGAGTTCTTGCTCGAGGACGGCGTCGCCTTCCTCAATCACGGCAGCTATGGGGCGACGCCGCGCGCCGTGTTGGTGGCTCAGGACGAGTGGCGGACGCGCATGGAGCGCCAGCCGGTTCGTTTCATGGGCCGTGAGCTGCCCGCCGCCGTGCGGCGGGCGATCTCGCCGGCTTTCTCGGCGCCCGGAGCGATGATCTGGTGTTTGTCGAGAACGCCACCGCCGGAGTCAACGCGGTGGTCCGCTCGGTGGCCCTGGGGCCGGGTGACGACGTGCTGACCACCGACCACGCCTATCCGGCGGTGCGCAACGCGCTGAGCTTTCGGTGCCGCGATGCCGGGGCGACCCTGGTCGAGGCCCAGGTGCCGTTCCCTTTGAGCCATGACGATCAGGTGGTGGCGGCGGTCGAGGCCGCCCTCGGCTCGAAGACCCGCCTCGCGGTGTTCGACCACGTGACGTCCCAGACCGCGGTGATTTTCCCGGTCGCCCGGCTGATCGAACGGTGCCGGGCGCGGAACGTCCCTGTGTTGATCGATGGCGCCCATGCACCGGGCATGATCGCTCTCGATGTGGCAGCTCTCGGCGCCGACTGGTATGTGGGCAACGCCCACAAGTGGCTGTTTTCCGCCAAGGGCTGCGGCTTCCTGTGGGCCCGGCCCGAGCATCAGGGGAATCTTCATCCGCTGGTCATATCCCATGGCCTTGACGACGGGTTTATCGCCGAGTTCGACTGGGTCGGCACGCGCGACGCCAGCGCCTGGTTGGCGGTCAGTGACGCCATCGCCTTTCACCGTCGCATGGGCGGCCAGGCGGTGATGACCCATAACCGCGAATTGGCGGGCCGTGCCGCCGACATGCTGGTGGCAGCCTGGAGCACTGAGATCGGCGCCCCTCCATCCATGCGTGGCGCCATGGCGACGGTTCGTATTCCCGGCGACGGCGCTAATTTTGATGATGCCATGAGCCTTCACGACCGGCTCCATGATGATTACGGAATCGAGGTTCCAATCTCGTCGTGGGACGGCGCCTTGTGGGTCCGGATCTCGGCACAGATTTACAACACCATGGCCGACTACCAGCGCCTTGCCGACGCGGTTGGGGGCGGGAAACCATAGGAGGAGACCATGACCTGGATAAACTTCGTGCCGTTCAGAGAGGCGACGGGACGTCTCGAGACGCTCTATGACAAGTACAGGCGGCCCAACGATAGCCTGCCCAACATCATCAGCGCCCATTCCCTACGGCCGCACCTTCTCGAAGGCCATATGGTGCTCTACCGGGCTGTTCTCGGCCATTCCGGCAATACCCTGCCGCTGTGGTTCCTTGAGGCGATCGGCTTCTACGTCAGTGTCCTCAACAAATGCGCCTATTGCATGGACCATCACAGCCACTACGGCCGCCTCGCGTATACGGGTCCGGCCCGTGAATGGGACGATCTGGCGGCGGCGCTGCTGGCTGATCGTGCGGACCAGGCCCTCGATGGAAAATGGCGGGCGATGCTGGTTTACGCCCGCCAGCTCACCCTCGAGCCGGCGGCGCTGACCGAACAGTCCATACAGGATCTACGGGATGCCGGCGCCGATGACGGCGAAATTCTCGAAGCCAATCAGATCGCGGGCTACTTCGCCTACGCCAACCGCGTGGTCCTGGGCCTCGGCGTGACCCTTGACGGCGAGGTCCATACAGTGCCGAAGGGCTAGCGCTTTCGCAAATCAGAGAATCCTGTACTCACCGCCCACATCGCCCGTCCAGCCATAGAGCATGAGGACGGGCGACTCCCCGGTGCGCAGGGCGTGGGGGGTAAAGGACGGCATTTCGATCAGGGTTCCGGGACCATGGGCGATGAAGTCGCCATCGTCCTTTTGCCATTCGCCCTCACCGGCAATGACGTAGTAGAGCTCGTCAGCGGCATGGGAATGATTGGGATAGAACGTGGCCGGCGCCAGGAGAAAGAGGCCAAACCGGAGATCGTCGGTGGTAATCGCGCTGGTTGGCCCGACGAACTCCACATAGGCCAGTTCGCCGCGCTTTCGGTCACCAAATCCGTGATCAGCGCCGCCGCGCCACTGAAGCTGATCGTCGAGGGCGGCCGCCGCATCAACCAGGTGCCGGGTGTCATCGCTCGCCAGGGCGCATGCCGCGGTGAAGTGATCGGCGGCAGGCAAGTGGCGATATGGCGATTTCTGCCGCGGCGCCGGAATTTCATCGATTGCCTGCGCCACGGTTTGTGCCAGTGAAGATGTCTCGGCACGGAGCGCGGTGGCCGCGAGGTCAAGAAAACGACAGATTGGATTATCCGGCTGGTTTTCGCTCATGGCCTGCTCACGCCTTCCAATAAACCGAACAAGGGGTCAGCCGTTTCCAGCTAACCCCTTGTCTTTGTTGGCTCCCCGGGCCGGACTCGAACCAGAGACATGGTGGTTAACAGCCACATTATCTACGACGAACGACCCATTCATTGTTTGCACTGTAGCCGCATAAACTCACGAACAACAACAGTTTTCGACGAACCGTTTACACGCTACCCCTGCATGGTTTACACTTTAGCGTGGTGACTTACTGGTGACTTGAATTCCCAGTTGGTGACTTGAGAGAGCGAATGGGCGGCTGTAGGGGTCGCCTGGACCAGCACGCAGGAGCTGGCAATGTCCAGCGAGAAACTTACGAACGTCAGGATCAAAGGCTATCGCTACCAGGGCGATGGCAAGAGCCGCGATGTGCGTTGGGATTCTGGCGACGGCGCCGTAAAGGGCCTCGGCGTCCGCATCTATCCGAGCGGCGGGAAGTCGTTCGTTCTGTCCTACCGGGATCGCGGCCAAAAGCAATTGATGGTGATTGGCGACGTCAACACCAACCTGACGCTCGATCAGATACGACGACGCGCCCGCGACCACCTAGATAGTGTCCGTGACGGCAAGAACCCTCTCGAAGAGAAACGATTAGCGGGCAGGGGAAAGACGCTCGGCGACCTGATCGACGATTTCATGGACAAGCACGTCGCCAAGCGTGCGGCCAAAACCTCCCGCGCCATAAGGCTACGTTTGGACCGAAATGTTCCGGCCGCTTGGAAAAGCCGGCGCGCCGATGCGATCAAGGCGTCCGAGATCGGAGACCTTCACCAGCGGATCGGCGAGACGAGACCCTATGAGGCGAATCGCCTACTCGAAATCCTCCGAACCATGTATCGACGCGCGCCGCTTTGGGGGTTCACCGAGCTAACGGCACCGCTTCCAACCGATGGTATCGAGAAGTTCCGCGAGAAAAAGCGCAAGCGGTGGGTGAGGCCGGAGGAGCTACCGGCATT
>JAYGEF010000087.1:0-2471 GCA_046582535.1 Alphaproteobacteria bacterium | reverse complement strand
CGCGCCGCCGCATAGAGCGCCGGCGTATCAACCACCACTCGGGCGACGTCGGGATTGTCACTCAACGCTCGCCTCACCGGGTCCGGCGGCGCGATGAGCGGGGCCGGGGCAGACCGCGTCGAAACGCCGTCCCAGTGGCTTTGTAGCACCTGTAACTCACTCAGAATATTGTCGTCGCTCGCCCTGGCGGCCTCGGTCCTCAGGGTGATTCCCTGACCATCGCCAACCAGTCGGCGCAGTCGCTCGCGCTCGGCTTCATCGGTGATGCGCTTGGAGACGTCGACGCGCGCCTGTCCCGGCTGATACACCAGATAGCGACCGGCCAACGTCGGCCGCATAGTCAACCGCGGCCCCTTGTCACCTATGGCGTCGCGCCGGACCTGAACCACGACCGCCTCCCCTTCACGCACATAGGCGCCAATGGGCTTGACGCCGGCATCCGGGTCAGTGCGGGCATCGGCGGCGTTGAGGAAACCCGGCGGGCCCCCGCCAATATCGATGAAAGCGGCATTCAGTCCCGGGGCCAGCGCCGTCACCCGGCCACAATAGACACCGCCCACGAGGCTCTCGTGGCCGGTCCGGTGATGAATGGCGTCGATTGTCCGACCATCGGCCAACAGGGCGACCCGGGTTTCCCCCGGCGCATCGCTGACCAGAATGGTATCGATCATCGGGCTTTGATGCCCAACGCCGTCAACAATGTGGCGGTCTCGTGAAGCGGCAGGCCGACGACGTTGGAGTAGGAACCGTTGATCCACGGCGCAAGGGCGGCGGCCGGCCCCTGGATGGCGTAGCCCCCGGCCTTGCCATGCCAATCGCCGATGGCGAGATAGGCATCGAGTTCGGCGGCGCTGAGGCGTTTAAAGCGCACCGTAGTGACGACCAGCCGCTGATGAATTGCACCATCGGCGCCAATGATACAGACCCCGCCAAGCACCTGGTGACGACGGCCCGACAACTGCTTAAGACAACGCCGCGCGGTCGCTTCATCCTCGGCCTTGGGCAATACCCGGCGGCCACAAGCCACCACTGTGTCGGCGCCCAGCACAACAGCGCCGGGATGGCGGGCGGCCACAGCACCGGCTTTCTCGCTAGCCAAACGGGCAGCGAGGTTACGGGGAAGTTCACGCGGATGAGGAGTCTCGGCGATTTCCGCCGGGTCGATCTGATCGGGCTCAATGCCGATCTGGCGTAACAGATCGAGCCGTCGCGGCGATGCGGAGGCCAGAACGAAGCGCGGCGCGCGCGGGCCAGCCGTCATCTCGTACGAAGACTATTTATAGCGGAAAGTGATCCGGCCCTTGGACAGATCGTAGGGTGTCATTTCGACCGTAACGTGATCGCCGGCGAGCACCCGGATGCGGTGCTTACGCATCTTACCCGCAGTATGGGCGAGAATTTCGTGGTCGTTTTCCAGTTTGACCCGAAACATCGCGTTGGGCAGCAATTCGGTCACCACGCCCGGAAACTCAAGTACTTCTTCTTTTGCCATGGGCTCCTGTATCCAATTATTAAGGTGGCGGAAAGATGGCGACAAAAGCGCCACAGGTCAAGGCTGTTGCCCGTTCGTAGGGTTAAACGACGGGCGGCGGCGCGGTCCCGAAGCGCTCCTTGATACGGGCCATCAGGTTGTCACGGACCTGACGGTAGGCGTCGAGCCGGGTTTCCCGGCTGCCCTCCACATAGGTTGGATCGAAGGTATTCCAGAACTCGACCTCGCAGGCCATGGTGCGGGTCATTTCGACGGCGCTGTGCTGGGCCTGCGGCGACAGGGAAATTACCAGGTCATAGGAATCGTCGTCGAGATCATCGAACGACTTGGAGCGGTGGCGCGATACGTCGATACCGATCTCGTCCATGACGGCAACGGCAAAATGATCAATCTCACCGCTACGCACGCCCACGGAGTCGATGTAGACCGCGCGGCCATAGAGGTACTTCATAAGGCCTTCGGCCATGACCGAACGGACCGCGTTCATAGTGCAGCAGAACAGGACCGCCCCGGGCAAATCGGCCATGGCCGCGTCACGCCCTGATGTGAAGAACGCAAAGCAGGGTGAACAACCGCCGTGCCGTGTCGTCGTCGATGGTCACCTTATCGGCGAGCTGATCGCGCAGCATGTCCGAGCCTTCGTTGTGCAGCGCCCGGCGGCCCATGTCGATGGCCTCGATTTGCGATGGCGACGACCGTTTGATGGCCTCGAAATAGCTTTCACAGACCGTGAAATAGTCTTTGATAAGCCGGCGATAAGGCGACACCGGCACCATGACCCGCTCGAGGGGCTGATCATCGGCATCGTTGATATGCATGGCCAGGCGGTTGTCCTCGATGGCCAGATGCAGATGATAGGGGCCGGCATCGAGGCCATCCGGCGCGAAGCTGTTGTCTTCCAGCAGGTCGAAGATGGCGACCCGGCGCTCGTGCTCGATATCGGCGCTGCGCCGCACCACGGTGTGCTCGTCCAGGGTAA
>JAYGEF010000340.1:0-1502 GCA_046582535.1 Alphaproteobacteria bacterium | reverse complement strand
CGCCCTACAAACCGCGATGAGCCTTGCTCATCGCGGTTTAGTATAATGCTCTAATCGCAGGTCGCGCCGGGGAAGCCCTGGTTGATCCAGTCGATGCTCTTGAGTCCCGGCGGCGGGTTGACGCAATTCTCGTTGTAGCCGACGATATCGGTCACCCCAACCTTGCCGTCCTCGTGCACCACGGTGCCGATATAGTTGCGCTGGATCGCCTGGTGGCCGTTGGCCAGCGCCATCATCACCGGGCCCGACGGGCTATCCCATTCGAGGCCCTCGAACGCGGCGATGACCTGGTCGGTGTCCGGCCAGCCGCCGGCGGCGGCGGCCGCCTTCTCAAACGCCGCCTTGACCCCGAGCAGGCCCATGGTGAACTTGAACGAGCCTTGGTTGGGGATGCTCCCCCAGCGCTCGACATAAGCGTCCTCGAACCAATGCGCCATCGCCGTGTCGGGGGCAAACGGGCCATGCGGGCCGCGCGCGCCGAGAATCGTGCCCTCGGGCATGTTGGTGCCAACCATATGCAACACGTGCTCGCCGGCACTCAATACCACTTGGCTGCGTTTGAACAGACCGCGGCCGGCGCCCTGGACGATCAGCGCCTCCAAATCGGCGCCCCAGAAACTCGAATGGATGACGTCGGGACGTTTCGACAACAGCGAGGAAATCTCGGCACCGAACTGGCCCGAGAACAACTTCGGGAATTGCACATCGACGACCTCGACGTCGGGCTTGAGGGTCTTCATCGAGGCAATGAAATCGTTCCACGAATCCTGGCCCCAGGCATAGTTCTGATTGAGCCCGGCGATGGTTTTCACATCGGGATGGCGGGCCAGCAGATAGCGCGCCAACGCGACGTTATCCATCGCCGCGTGCGGCCCGGTGCGGAAGACATATTTGTACGATGCCTCCTCGAACACCCTGGGCGTGCCGCAATCGACGAGCACCGTCAGCGCCTGCATTTCCTCCGCCACCTGCGGGATCGCCAGGCAATCGCCGCTTGAGATATAGCCGAACACCAGATCGACACCGCGGCGCTGCACCAAATTGCGGAATTCCGCGACCTGTTTAGTCGCGCCGCCGGCCTCGTCGACGAACACCGGCACGATCTTCGCCCCGGCGATACCGATCGAATCATAAGGCGCGGGGAACGCCCCGGCGTTGAGCATTTCGATCGACAGCTCGGCACCCTTGCGCGCCGGCACGCCGAAATGCGCCGCCGCCGGTCCTGAAAGGAAGGTCACCACCGCGATCTTGAACTCGCGACCCGTCTGCGCCATCGCCGGCTGCCCGGCGAGCGCCATCACACAAAGCGCCGCCACCATCCGCATGATCGTCATCGACCTCGTCCCCCTGAACACTCATAAGTCGCCCTGCGCGCGGGCGCCGGCACCGATCCTGCCAAGCCGGACGCCAAGAGTCGATCCCCTTGCCACTTCCAATACCGCGGAGATATTTGCTACCAATGCCCTGACCCTTCAGGAAAGCTTGGCCCATGAGCGATCTCC
>JAYGEF010000272.1:0-4139 GCA_046582535.1 Alphaproteobacteria bacterium | reverse complement strand
ACTCGGCCATCATCTGGAGGATTTCGGCGTCGATAATCATCTTCTCGAACGAGGCGCAGAGGCCGCCTTCGAGCCAGCCGGCGCCGTGCAGCACCATATTGGCGTGGCCCATGACCGCGGCCCAGATCGACATCTCGGATTCGTAGGCGGCCTGGGCGTCGGCGACGTTGGAGGCGTTGGCGTTGGACGAGCGATATGGAAAGCCGTAGCGCCGGGCGAGCTGACCGCCGGCCAGCGCCGCCTTGGAATACTCCGGTGTGCCGAACGCCGGCGCCCCGCTCTTCATGTCGACGTTTGAGGTGAACCCGCCGTAGACCACCGGCGCGCCGGGCCGGATCATCTGGGTGAAGGCGATGACGGCGAGAGCCTCGGCGTTTTGCTGGGCCAGGGCACCGGCTAGGGTCACCGGGGCCATGGCGCCGGCCAGGGTGAATGGCGTCACCACCACCGCCTGGCCGGCCGCCGACATTTCCATCAGCCCTTCGAGCATGGGACCGTCGACGCGTAGTGGTGAGTTGGTGTTGACCACGGAATCGAGGCCCGGCTCGCGGGCCAGCTGGTCGCGATCGACGCCGCGGGCGATGCACAGCATGTCGATGCCGTCGGTGATGCGCTGGCGGCCCAGGGAGTAGGGATGCCAGGCCCGGTCGGTGAGCGTGATGTAGCCGTAATAGGCGTCGAGATGGCGGGTCGCCGGCGGCAGGTCCACCGGCTCGACCGGATAGCCCGAAATAAGGTGAATGATGTTCAGGCTGTGGCTGATGCGCAGCAGATTGCAGTAGTCTTCATAGGTTCCGGCGCGCCGGCCCCGGTCGAGGTCCGAGACGTGGGGCGGGCTGGCCACCGCACAGAAATTGATGTTGTTGCCGCCGAGCACCACGTTGTGCGCCGGGTTGCGGGCGTAGAGGGTGAATTCGGTCGGCGCATGGGCGATGCTCTCCTCGATCAGTCCGCGGTCGAAGCGCACCCGTTTGGTGGCGCGATCGACATCGGCGCCGGCAACTTCCAATCGGTCGAGGGCGCCGTCGGACAGGAACTCCATTCCGAGCTCTTCGAGAATCTGGAGCGAGGCCAGATGAATGGTCTCGACCTGATCGGCGCTGAGCACCTCGATGGGCTTGTACGGGTTCTTGAGATTGCGCCATGGTAGCTGTTTCAAACCACCGCTGTCACGCGCTCCCCGTCGTCTCCGGTGGCTTTCCCGTGCCATAATTTCTCGTTCTTTCAATAGCTTCGGAAGCGGCACGGTACGCCCGCTTTCGAGCTTTGTAAACGCGCGCCAATCGGTCTTGCCGGGGGCGCGAATTCGCCCTAGTGTCGGTTCAAATCCGGCGTCTCCCTGGCCCCTATTCCGGGCCGCCGGAACCCAGAATTATCAAGCAACAGGAAGACCATCATGCCCGCAATCCCCTCATCAACCGGCACCGTCGTCGTCGGCGCTGGTATTCACGGTCTCAGCACCGCCTGGCACCTGGCCATGGAACTCAAGGCGCGGGGCAAGGGCTCGGGCAAGGATGTGGTGCTGATCGACAAATCCGGGCCCGGCGCCGGCGCTACGGGCATTGCCTGCGGCTGCGTGCGCAACTTCTACATGACCGAGCCGCTGCATGCGATCCTGCGCCATTCGGTCGATGTCTGGATGCATGACCCGGTCAATTTCGGCTTTCAGCAGGTCGGCTATATCTCCTGCGGCGAGGCCAACCAGATCGACGACTATGCCAAGATCGGCGAAAGCCAGAACGCCGTCGATTATCCCTCCGACGTTTATGTCGGCAAGGACGCCAAGAATTTCCTCAAGGGCATCTGGCCCGACTTCAAGACCGACAATATCGAAGTTGCCATTCACGAGCGCCTGTCGGGTTACGCCGGCACCACTCAGGTCTGCAAGGGCATGGCCGAGAAGTGCCGCCAAGTCGGCGTCCAGGTGATCACCGGGGTCGAGGTCACCGGCTACGATACCCAGGGTGGCATCGTCAAGGCGGTGCATACGGACGCTGGCGACATCAACTGCGATTCCGTGGTGCTGGCGCTCGGCGCCTGGACACCGAAGCACTGGGACATGCTCGGCAAGCCGAGCAGCCTCGACATGCATTATGCCGACGGCGGCGTCACCGAGGGCCAGGACATGTGGACCTACTGGCGCCTGCTCGAGGGCGAGCTCTACCACGACAAGCCCTACCGCACGGACGAGGGCCGTGATCCGCCGGTGCTCCACGTCGAGCTGATGACCACCCCGGTGGTCGATGAGAACGGCAAGGAGCTCGCCGACCATACCTATATTTACTGGAAGAACGGCGCCGAGCGCATGGACAAGCCGGGCCTCCAGGGCGGCACCATCCCGGTCAAGATCGGCCCCGAGGCGACCATCGACCCCTACGGTCACGCCAACGACGAATACCAGGCCGAGCCCTGGTTCGCCGATTATATGTGCGCCTCCATGGCCCAGCTCATGGGCCGCTTCGAGGGCCAACGCGACCAGTTCCGTGAGCGCCGTAACGGCGGCATCGGCGCTTTCACCCCCGACAACGTGCCGATTTTCGATTGGATCATGCCCAACGTCTACATGATCGCCGACTCCAACCACGGCTTCAAAATGACCGGCGTGGGCAAGCTGGTGTCGCGGCTGCTGGCCGGCGACAACAAGGTCGCCGAGCTCGAGCCTTTCGCCTTCAGCCGCTTCGCCGAGGACCGCACCTTCGGGGCCAGCAACAGCAACTGTCCCTGGGTCTGAGCACCATGGCCGCGCCCTTTGCCCTGACCCCCGGCCAGCTCGCCCTCGATGATATGCGGAGCCTGGGCGAGGGGCTGAACGTCACCCTAGACCCGGCGTGTTACGCCCTTGTCGACAAGGCGAGCGCGGCGGTCGATGCCATCATCACCGGCGAGGCGCGGGTCTACGGCGTCAACACCGGCGTCGGCAGCCTGGCCAATCAGACCATCTCGGCCGAGATGGCCAGCGAAATGCAGCGCCGCTTGATTGTCTCTCATTCCGCGGGCACCGGGCCGTTGCTCGACGACGCTACCGTGCGCCGGGCCTTGATCATGAAGATCAATATTCTGGCGCTGGGTTATTCCGGCATGCGGCGCGAAGTCATCGACGCCTTGCTGACGCTCTATAACGCCGACGTCCTGCCGTGCATTCCGTCCAAGGGTTCGGTGGGCGCCAGCGGCGATCTGGCACCGCTCGCCCATATGGCGCTGATCCTTTTGGGTGTCGGCGACGCGCGCTCCGGCGGCGAAATCATCAGCGCCTCCGAGGGTCTGATACGAGCCGGCCTTGAGCCCACCGTGTTCGGCGCCAAAGAGGCGCTGTGCATGATCAACGGCACCCAGATTTCGGAGGCCCTCGCTCTTAGGGGTCTGTTCGCCGCCGAGAACGTCTTCGCCGCTGCCGTGGTCGCCGGATCATTGAGCATCGACGCGACGCTCGGCAGCGACGTGCCGTTCGACGCCCGGATCAACGAAATCCGCTGCCAGCAGGGACAGATCGACATCGCCGCCACCTATCGCGGCCTGCTTTCGACCAGCGAAATACGCGACTCTCATGTCAATTGCGAGCGGGTGCAGGACCCTTATTCCTTGCGCTGCCAGCCGCAGATCATGGGCGCCTGCCTCGACCACATGCGCTTTTCCGCCGCCATCTTCGACCGTGAGCTTAACGCGGTGACCGACAACCCGCTGATGTTCGTGGACAGCGGCGAGGTGTTGTCGGGCGGCAACTTCCACGCCGAGCCCCTGGCTATGGCGGCCGATACCCTGGCCCTCGCCATCGCCGAGACCGGCGCCTTGTCCGAGCGCCGCATCGCTCTCATGAACGACGAGAACTTCAGCCAGCTGCCGCCGTTCCTGGTGGCCGAGCCGGGGCTCAACACCGGCTTCATGGAGGCCCAGGTGGTGGCCGCCGCCCTGGCCTCGGAAAACAAGGCCCTGGCCCATCCCTCGAGTATCGACAGCCTGCCGACCTCGGCCAATCAGGAAGATCACGTGAGCATGGCGACCTACGCCGCGCGGCGGCTCACCCCGATGGCCGACAACGTCTCCGCCATCGTCGCCATCGAGCTATTGGCGGCGGCCCAGGGCATCGAGTTCCGCCGCCCGCTGACCTCGTCGGAAATTCTGGAGGAAGCCCACGCCCTGAT
>JAYGEF010000221.1:0-7436 GCA_046582535.1 Alphaproteobacteria bacterium | reverse complement strand
CCGAGGCGGCGACGTTGGTCACCCGGATGCCGCCGATGGCGATCTCGCCGAGGATCACCGGGGCGCCGCGCACCATGCCGTTGGCCGTGGCGTAGAGCAGGGTATAGGCCAGGGTGTCCGGGTTGAAGCCCAGCTTGCGGGCGTCGGCCAGGCTGAGCACCACGTCGCTGGCCCCGGTGTCGACGAGAAAGGTCAGCCGGGCGCCGTCAACCACCGCCTGGACCCGGTAGTGGCCGTTGGGTCCGGTGCGCACCGTCACCGACGCCTCGCCGGTATTGGCGGCATAACCCGGCACCAGCTCGCCGAGCACTCGCTGGCCGACCGCCTGAGCCTCATAGCGATAGCCGTAGCCGGCGACACAGACCAGGGCGATGGCGAGCCACACGGCGGCCTGCTTGGCGCTCTCGCCCAGGCGGTTGCGCCGCATCCCCATGGCGCCGCTGGAAACCAGGGCGAGCAAGCCGATGAGATAGACCAGGTGGAGCCAGTCCTGTTCGGTCTCCAGAGCCTCGGGGAACTGCCAGGCGAGCAGGGCGATCAGCCCGATTGCTGCGGCCATCAGCAGCCACCAGCCTCCGCCGCCCCTGCCGCGGCGCGGCGGCGGCATGGATTGCTGATCCCAGGGGTTGTCGCTCATGTTTTGCCGTCTATGATGCGCGCGCTTGCGCCTTTGAACTGATTTTCACGGTACGACTTCAACAATGACACCTATCTTTCGCTACCTCACGTACGCCTGCGCCGGGTACGCCCTGTTCGCTGGTCTCATGTTTGTCGGCCAGCGCCGCATGATGTACCACCCGGACACCTCGACGCCACAACTCGATCAGGCCGGTGTCTCAGACATGGCAGCCGTGACCGTGACCACCGCCGACGGTCTCGACCTTACCGCCTGGTACCGCGCGCCGACCAAGGAAGGCGCGCCGACCCTGGTTTACTTCCACGGCAACGCCGGTCATATCGGCCATCGCGGCCATAAGGCGCGACCCTACCTCGATGCCGGCTACGGTGTCATGCTGGCGTCGTGGCGCGGCTACGGCGGCAATCCGGGCAGCCCGGACGAGGCGGGGTTCTATAACGATGCCCGCGCCGCCCTCGACTTTCTGGAGGGCGTCGGGGTGCCGGCCAACCGCATCGTCGTCTACGGCGAATCCATCGGCAGCGGGCCGGCGGTCCAGGTCGCCACCGAGCGCGACATCGGCGCCCTGGTGCTGGAAGCGCCTCTGACCTCGGCCGCCAACGTGGCCCAGCGTCACTACTGGTATATGCCGGCGCAGTTCCTGGTGCTCGACCGCTTCGATTCGATTTCCAAGATCGACCGCATCAACGCGCCGCTGTTCATCATCCATGGCAACCGCGACAGCGTGGTCCCCATGGACATGGGCGAAAGCCTGCTGGCCGCCGCCAAGGAACCCAAGGACGCCCAATTCTTCCCCGGCGCCACCCACAACGACCTCTACGACCACGGCGCCGACGATGCGGTAATCGCCTTTCTCGAGAAGACGTTCCCCTAGGACTTCACGCGTTCCATCTTGGGATCGTAGAGCGGGCCGAGATGCAGGTCGCAGGGTACGCGGCGGGTGGCGACTTCCAGCTCGTACGAGCCTGAATTGAGGTATTCGGTGCTGACCCCATCCGGGTTGCGCACATAGCCGTAGCCGATGTTGGTTGCCACCGTGTAGCCCCAGCCGCCGCTGGTCAGCCAGCCGACCCGTTGGCCGTCCCGGTAGATGGTTTCGCGGCCCAGCAGGGTCACCGCCGGATCGGCGACGGTGAAGCACGCCAGGCGGCGGGTCAGGGGCTTGTCCTTTTGCGCGGTCAGGGCCTCGCGGCCGAGGAACGGCACGTTGCGGCCGAGCTTGACGGCCCAGGCCATGCCGGCCTCGAGCGGCGAGAAGTCGGGGCCGATATCGGAGCTCCAGGCGCGGTAGCCCTTCTCGATGCGCAGAGATTCGATAGCCCGGTAGCCGGCGTTGGCGATGCCGTGGGCTTCGCCCGCCGCCATCAACTGGTCGTAGACCGCCAGGGCCGCGCCCGTCGGTACGTGCAACTCCCAGCCCAATTCGCCCACGTAGGTGATGCGCAGAGCCCGCACGGTGGCGCCGGCAATTGTGACAGCGTGCCAGGTACCGAACGGGAAAGTGTCGTTTGAAAGGTCCTCGCCGCAGACCGCCCCCAGTACATCCCGCGCCCGCGGGCCCATGAGCGAGAACACCGAGAAGTCGTCGGTGACGTCGTCGAGGCGGGCGTCCATGCCATGGGGAATGTTGCGTCCGATCCAGGCGTAGTCGTGGGTCGCGAAGCCGGTGCCGGTGACGATGTAGAAGGTGGTTGCGTCGATGCGCGCCACGGTGAGGTCGCATTCGATGCCGCCCCGGCTGTTGCACATCTGGGTGTAGGTCAGGCTGCCGGGGGGCTTGGCCACGTGATTGGCGCAGATCCAGTTGAGCGCCGCCTCGGCTTCGTTGCCGGTGACCGTGAACTTGGCGAAAGAGGTGGCGTCGAACAGCACCGCCCGCTCGCGGGCCGCCTTGTGCTCGGCACCGACGGGGTCGAACCAGTTCTGCCGGCCCATGGCGTAATCGTCGCGCGGCTCCACACCCTGGGGCGCGAACCAGTTGGGCCGCTCCCAGCCGAGCTTGGAGCCGAAGCAGGCGCCCTGGTCCTTGAACCGCTCATAAAGCGGCGAGACTCGCCGGGGCCGGCCGCTGTGGTGTTCCTCGTGGGGCCAGGCGATGGTGTAGTGCTTGCCGTAGAGTTCCAACGTGCGCTCGCGAACAAAGTCCTGGTCCCCATGGACGGCGGCGAAGCGCTTGATGTCGACTACCCACAGATCCATGGGCGCCTCGCCGCCGGCGACCCATTGGGCCAGGGCCTTGCCGGCGCCGCCGCCGGATGCAATGCCGAAGGCGTTGAACCCGGCACCGACGTAGAAGCCGCGCACCTCGGGCGCTTCGCCGAGGATAAAGTTGCCGTCCGGGGTGAAGCTCTCGGGGCCGTTGATCATCTCTTTGACCCCGGCATCGGCCAGGGCCGGCACCCTGATCAGGGCCTGTTCCATGAGCTGTTCGAAATGATCCACATCGGTGTCGAGCAGGGAGAAGTGGAAACCTTGGGGAATGCCGCCCGGCGCCCAGGGGATGGGGTCGGGCTCATAGCCGCCCATGACCAGGCCGCCGACGTCCTCCTTGAAGTAGGTCAGGCGGTCCGGGTCGCGGAGCGTCGGCAGGTCGGTGGTGATGCCGTCGATGGCTTCGGTGATGAGGTACTGGTGCTGGACCGATTGCAGGGGCACGGTGACGCCGGCCAGGGCACCGACTTCGCGGGCCCATTGGCCGGCGCAGTTGACCACCACCTCGCAGGCGATATGGCCCTGGTCGGTGGTGACGCCAACGACCCGGCCGTCTTTCACCTTGATGGCGGTCACCGGGCAATCCTCGATAATACGTGCACCGCCGCTCCGCGCCCCCCTGGCCAGGGCCTGGGTGATGTCCGACGGGTTGACCTGACCGTCGGTCGGAAGGTACGCGGCGCCGACCACGTCGCTGATGTCCATCAACGGCCACAGGTCCTGGGCCTGCTTGGGCGACAACAGGTCCATTTCCAGGCCGAAGCTGTGGGCGGTGGTGGCCTGGCGCTCGATCTCGATCATGCGCTCGCGATTGCAGGCCAGGCGCAGGCCGCCGTTGCGCTTCCAGCCGGTGGCCAGGCCGGTCTCGGCCTCGAGCCGGTCATAAAGCTCGACCGAGTATTTGAGCAATTGAGTGATATTGGCCGAACCGCGAAGCTGGCCGACCAGGCCGGCCGCATGGAAGGTAGAACCGGACGTCAGCTTGGCACGCTCGAGCAGCACCACGTCGTCCCAGCCCTCGCGGACCAGGTGATAGGCGGTCGAGCAGCCAACGATGCCGCCGCCGATGATGACCGCCCGGGCCTGGGTCGGGAATCCAGCCATCACCGGGTCTCCTTGAAATCGCTATAGGCGGCCTCGAAACGCGCCAGGTTTTCCACCGTGTAGGCGACGTAGTCGAAGTCGATATCCAGGTGAATTTCCGAGACCATGCTCCACATGGATTCGCGCAGCAGGGAAGCGCATTTCATGGCTTTGAGCTTCATGCGCATCTCGTCGCTCGCCGGAATTTCGAAATAGGCCTCCAGCAGACCGTCTTCCTCGACGGCGCTGAACTGGTTGTTCGACGCCAGGTTGGCGAGGTCGAAGAACGGTGTGTTGAGCCCGGCATAGTCCCAGTCAATGAGCCACAGACGCTCGCCGTCGTCCATGAAATTGGCCGGCAGCAGGTCGTTGTGGCCGAACACCATGGTCGTCGGCCCGAGCGCCGCCTCAAGCTCGCCGTTGATGTCGAGGTAGCGCGGCACTTCACCGATCATGCGGCTCATCCCCTGGTGCAGGGTCACCGCATAGCCGCGTACCACCTGGAACGCCCACAACGCCAGCATCGGGCCTTGAAAATACCTTGGCACATCACGGTGGACCTTGCGCAGGAGGGGCACGACCTTGCCGGCGGCGTGGGCCTCGCGAACGTCGGCCTCGCCGTATGTAACGCCGTCGATAAAACGCAGCACCAGGGCGCCGGGTTCGGCGTGGGTCACTTCGGGCGAGACCCCGGCGGCAAAGGCGGCGCGGCTGGCGGCCAGCTCGTTGAAGCGCATGATGCCGTGGACCGGGATGTCGTCGGCGACCCGCACCACGAAACGTTCGCCCCCGTGATCGACCACGAAGTTGAGATTGGTGATGCCGCCGGTTAGGGGCCGGGGCTCGACCGGGCTCGACCAGCAGCTCAATTGGGCGGCTTTGGCCGTTGCGCGATCCAATGGGTTCATAACGGTTTCCGGGAAAGCGAGAGGGCAGGGCAAGCGACTTGATATGAAACGATAGTTTTGGGATCATTGCAAACCGGCCCGAGCTCGATCACGGCGCCGTACCATCGCCATTCGGGGAGCCTTCCATGCCGGCCATGCCTTTAAACGTGCTGTTCCTGTGCACGGGCAATTCGTGCCGTAGCATCATGGCCCAATCGATCCTCGATCACCTCGGCGCGGGACGCTTCAAGGGCCATAGCGCGGGCAGTCATCCGGCGGGTCGGGTGAACCCGTATTCCCTGGCGCAAATCGAACAGCGCGGGTGCCCGACCGCGCATTTGCGCAGCAAGAACTGGGATGAGTTCGGCGGCGCCCATGCGCCGGCCATGGATGTGGTGATTACGGTCTGCGACAACGCCGCCGGGGAAGTCTGCCCGGTGTGGCCGGGCCATCCGCTGACCGCCCACTGGCCGTTCCGTGATCCGGCCGCTTTCACGGGCACGGACGCCGAGACCCATGCCGAGTACGCCGCCGTCTACAGCCAGATCGAGGCGCGGGTGAGACAGTTGGTGGCGCTGCCTTTTGAGGCCAAGGATTTGAAACAACAACTTGCCGCTATCGGTGCCGGAGGCGTCCTATGACCGATCAATCACCAACCCAATTCGATCTGCCCCGCCGATTGGCCGCTGAGGGCCTCGGCACCGCCGCCCTGCTTGCCACGGTAGTGGGCTCGGGAATCATGGCCGAACGCCTGTCGGGCGGCAACGACGCGGTGGCCCTGCTCGGCAATATGGCGGCAACCGGGACCATTCTGGCGGTGCTGATCCTGGTCTTCGGGCCGATCTCAGGGGCCCATTTCAACCCGGCGGTGACCCTGTCCTTTGCTATGCGCCGGGGCATTGGCGCCGGTGACGCGGTGGCCTATGTGGTGGTCCAGGTCATCGCCGCCTTCATCGGTGTCGGTCTCGCCCATGTGATGTTCAGCGAACCGCTGATCCAGCACTCGACCACGGTGCGGGATGCGCCGGGCATGTGGCTGGCCGAGGTTGTCGCCTCCGTCGGCCTGGTCGGCACCATCATGGCCTGCCTGCGCTGGCGCCCCGAGGTGGTGCCCTACGCCGTCGGCATGTTCATCTCGGCGGGCTACTGGTTTACCTCGTCGACGTCCTTCGCCAACCCGGCGGTGACCATCGGCCGCGCCTTCACCGACAGCTTCTCCGGCATTCGCCTGGACGACGCCCCGGCCTTCATCGCCGCCCAGATCATCGGCGCCGTGCTGGCCACGTGGATCTTCCGCTGGTTCGAGGCTGGCGACACCTAGAGCGGTTTGCGCGCCCGTAAATGCCCGGTGCGCAGCTCGCCGCGGTCGAGCACATGGCTCATGGCCGCCCATTGGCTAACGAAATGGGCCTGCTTTTCTGGACCCAGCACGTCGATCATGGGCTCGCGGAGGGGCCCTTGCAGGCGCTCGTGTTCGCGCCGGGCCTCTTGGCGGTAGGCGGCCGAAGTGTCGGTGACCGTAACGTCAACAAGACCGGCGTCTTCGAGCAGGCCGCCGTAGGCCGCGGCGCTGACCAATTTATAACTCATGCCGCGCAGGTCGAAATAGGCTTGCATGGCCGGGCTGGTGGGCTGGCCGTTGCCCATCCATTCGCTGGCCGCCAGGATGCCGCCGGGTTTGAGCACGCGGACCACCTCGGCGAAGAACGCCGCTTTGTCCTCAATCAGCAGCCACGAGTCCTTGCCGAAGACTACGTCCACTGACCGGTCGTCCAGCGGCAGCGGGCCGGGCTCGACCAGGCGTAAGTCGACGCGATCAGTGAGGCCGGCCTCGGCCATGCGGGCGCGGCCGATATCGATGAGCAGCGGCACGATGTCGAAGCCGATGACCCGGCAGCCGTAATCTTCCGCCAACACCCGGTCGACGCCACCCACGGCGCAGCCGATGTCGAGCACCGTGAGACCCCGGAGATCGAGGCCCTCGACAACCGGATGAACCGCCGCCACGCCGCCGGGCGCCATGAAGCCCTCGCCCCAGATTAACTCGTTGACTGTGACGATGGTGCGGTCGTAGTTGCCGTGGACTGGTTTCGCCTCAGCCATCGCGGGATGCCTCGGTTTTCGCCATGGTTTCCCCCATCTATTTCCGACTGAACCCCGAGCCGTGGTCTAGTTCGCGCCACCGCCGATGACGTCGGCGAGGATATCGATGATCAGGCCCGTACCCTTCTCGATCAGCAGGATATCATCTCCAACCACCACCCGCTCGCGGTTGGGGCCGGGGTCGGGCAACTGGCTCTCGAGTTCAGGGGGCAGGCCGCGAACCTCGAGGCCGGGTGGCAGGGTGCCGTGCTTTTCCACATAGCGGGCGAGGCCCGGCGGCAACTGGTCGCGCTTGGCCAGGCCCGGTGGTAGGCCGCCGGCGTTATTCTTTTTCTTCTTTTTCTTCTTCTTTTTCTTTTTGCTGTTGCCCTGGCCTTGCCCCTGGCCGTCATCCGCGTCCGCCTCATCGGCCTCGTCCTCGATAGCCTCGAGGTCTTCGAGGGTGAGCGGCGGAATTTCAGCAAAGAACAGCCAGCCGAATAGCGGCGCCAAGGGAGTCTCCAGGGCGCTCAGCA
>JAYGEF010000204.1:0-6490 GCA_046582535.1 Alphaproteobacteria bacterium | reverse complement strand
TCATAGTCACCCCTGTCCTCATGGGCCTTGGCCAGGGCGAACAGCAACTGAATAGCGTCGTCGTTGGCAAGGCCCGGATCATCAAGCAGCGCGGTCATGCGGCCCACCTTAGGGTCGCCCGCGCCATAGGCCCTCACTGCGCCGAGCTGGCGATAGGCTTCGGCGAAACTGGGTTTGAGATCAAGCGCCTGCTGGTAGGCCGCCGCCGCCTCATCGATGCGGCCGAGCTCCTGCAGGGCATTGCCCAGATTGCTGTGAGCCTCGGCGAAGTTGGGCTTGACCTCAATGGCCCTGGCATAAGCCGCCGCGGCGTCATGGATCCGGCCAAGCCGTTGCAGGGCATTGCCCCGGTTGCCGTGGGCCTCGGCGAAATTCGGGTTGAGACGAATCGCCTCGTCGCAGGCCGCCAGCGCTTCGTCGGGCCGGTCGAGTTCCTTGAGCGCCACGGCCAGATTGTTGTGGGCCACGGCGAAACTGGCGCTCTGGGCAATGGCCTGGCGGTAGGCCGCCACCGCCTCATCGAGTTGGCCGAGCCGGCGCAAGGCAATGCCCAGGTTGTTTTGGGCCGACGCCAGTTCGGGCTTGAGGAATACCGCCTCGCGGTAGGCCGCCACCGCGTCCACGGTCTCGCCCCGGGCTTCAAGGGCGACCCCCAGATTGTAGTGGGTCTCGGCGACGTGGGGGGCGGCGGCAACAGCCTTGTTGAACAACTCGACGGCCTGGCCGGTATCGCCGATCCGCGCCTTCTCGATGCCGAGACGCAGCAACGCACCGGCGTCCTCGCCCGCCGCCGCCGTACTACGCCGTCCCTTGGCTTTCGCCGCCGCGCGCCGTTGCTTCCTGTTCACCGGGTCGCTCTCATGACTCGGCGGCGAGCAGCGCACGCAGCCCAGCCTCGTAATCCGGATAGGCCAGGGCGACGCCCAGTTCCTTCTTCATGCGGCTGTTTCGCACCCGCTTGTTGTCGGCGTAGAAGCTTTGGGCCATGGGCGAAAGCTCGGCGTCATGGAATGCCACCAGAGGCGGCGGCTCGACCCCAAGCAAATGGCAGGCGAAGGCGACCGCGTCATGGGGCGGCGCCGGTTTGTCGTCGCAAACGTTATAGATCCGGCCGCCGTCGGGCCGCGCCATGGAAGCGCGCAGCACGGCGCCGATGTCGTCCACATGGCTGCGCGAGAACACCTGGCCCGGTTTGTCGATGCGCCTGGCCCGGCCCTGGCGCACCGCGTCCAGCGGGCTGCGGCCGGGCCCGTAAATGCCGGCCAGGCGAAAAACCTGGGTCGGAATGCCGTAGCTCGACCAGAACTCGGTCCACTGCTCCTCGGCCAGGACCCGGTGCCGGCCGCGCGCGCCGGATGGTGTTGCCGGGGTCTCCTCGTCGACCCACAGGCCGCGATGATTGCCATAGACCCCGGTGGTCGAGAGATAACCGATCCAGTCGAGACTCTCGACCTCGGCGATGTCGAGACCGTGGTGAAAGATGGCGCCGTCACCGTCCTCGCCGGGTGGGGCGGAGGCCAAGAGGTGCGTCGTGCCGGCCAGCGCCGCCACCGGATCGGCCATGGGCTGCATGCCATCGAACAGCCAGGCGTCGATGCCGTGGTTGGCCAGTTCGTCGCGCCGGGCGGCCTCGCGGCAGGTCCCGGCCACGGTCCAGCCTTCGGCCATGAGCGTCCGAGCCAGGGCCTCGGCGGTGTAGCCCAGGCCGAAACAGAACAGGCGGCCGGGTGACATCTTCAACATAAGCCCAGGGCCTCCCGGTTCTTGAGATTTCGCGGCGTCTCGCCGGCCAGCAGCTCCTCGGTGCGGGCCATGCATTCGGCGGCCAGACGGGCGTCGGCCTCCGCGGTGTACCACGCCAGATGAGAGGTCACGATGACGTTGTCGAGGACGAACAGCGGGAAGTCCTTGGGCAGCGGCTCGACCTGGAAAACGTCCATGCCGGCGCCGGCGATCCAGTCTTCGCGAAGCGCCCGGACAAGGGCTTGGTCGTCGATGATGGCGCCGCGCGAGACATCGACCAGATAGGCGCTTTGCTTCATGGCGCGAAGCTCGGCCTCGCCGATCAGGCCGCGGGTCTCCGGGGTCAGGATGCAATGGATCGAGATGAAGTCGGCGCGGGCCAGCAACTCATCGAGGTCGACCAGGGTGACGCCATACGCCGCCGCCGTGGCGGGTGTCACGTAGGGGTCGCTGGCAATCAGAGTCATGCCGAACCCGGCGGCGCGGCGCGCCATGGCCCGGCCGATGGAGCCGAGGCCGATCAGCCCCATGGTTTTGCCGCTGATATCAACGCCGCAAAACGCCGGCGACGGCCACACCCAGCCAGTCTCCCGGGTCGCCCGGTCGATCGGGATGATCTTGCGCGCCAGGGCCATGATCAGGGCGAAGGCATGATCGGCCACGGTGT
The DNA here is from genome assembly GCA_046582535.1 of Alphaproteobacteria bacterium. Classification (GTDB taxonomy): domain Bacteria; phylum Pseudomonadota; class Alphaproteobacteria; order JAAXGF01; family JAAXGF01; genus JAYZAP01. The sequence continues at coordinate 4,080 of JAYGEF010000204.1, read as the reverse complement.
CGGAACCGTATTCCGGACAGTTGACCACCATGACGCCGCGCGCCGTGGCCGCCGGGATATCGATGTTGTCGACCCCGACGCCGTATTTGACGATGGCCTTGAGGTTGGGCGCCGCATCCATGACCGCCGCCGATATGGTCGGGAAGAATGATGTAAGGATGTAGTCAGCGTCTTTGGCGGCGGCGGTCAGAGCCGCCTCGTCCCAGGTTTCGGGCGTTATTACCTGGCCGATAGCGGTCAGCGCCGCCAGTTGATGGTCATTGAGACGGACCTCCGTATCGGTCCGCAGAATTTTGGTTTTCATGGCCATGGGGAACAACCGGTGGCTTAGGGTTTGGAGCCGACAGCAGTACCCACTATCCTTGATCCGTGCAACCTCTCCCCGCCAGGCGCCGCCGAACCCTCCTTGCCGCCCTCCTTGCGGTTGGGCTGGCGGCGCCTGCCGTGGCCGACGTGGTCAACGAAGGCGACGCCGTGGCCCTGCCCCGGGAGATCATGGGCGACGCGGCCGACGCCCGCCGCTACCAGGCCTGTACGGCCCTGGTCGCCAATGACCCGAACGCCGCTTTCGACCAGGCTCTATCGTGGCGCTACGAGGGTGGAGGCCCGCCGGCCTGGCATTGTACCGGCCTTGCCCTGGTGGCCCTGGGTTTTCATGCCGAGGCCGGCGAGGTGTTCGAGCGCATGGCCCGGGAAATGCCTGCCGGCTATCAGACCCTCCAGACCGAGGTCCTGGGTCAGGCGGGCCAGGCCTGGCTCGCGGGCGGCGTGCCGGGGCGCGCCCTGGCGGTGCTCGACGCCGCCCTCGGCCTCGACGACCGCAACCCGGAACTGCTCATCGACCGGGCTCAGGCCCTGGCCGCCCAGGGCGGCTATTGGGAGGCCATCGACGACCTCGACCGGGCCATCGAGCTGTCCCGTAATTCGAGCGAAGCCTATGGCTTTCGGGCCGCGGCCTACCGTTACGTGGGCAGTCTTGAGCTGGCGACGGACGATATCGCCCGGGCCCTGGCGCTACGCCCCGACGATCCGGTGCTGCTGCTCGAACGCGGCAATATCCGCCGCCTGCGGGGCCATGACGCCGGCGCCCGCAGCGACTGGCTCCGCGTCCTCACCGAAGCCCCCGGCAGCCCGGCAGCCCAGTCGGCCCAAACCAACCTGGAACGCCTCGACGTCAACATCGAGTAGGGCGCGTTCAGATTTCTGTTTGCCATTCACGGCGAACATCAGAGTCAGGCTCACCATCCAAATGCGCCTCGCGCAGGGCGGCGAATTGCTCGTCATCGAGCAGCCGCCACAGAGCCCAAACCGCCATGGCGCGGACCAGGGGCGACGGGTCGGTGAGCCGGTCCTCGGCCACCGCCGCCAGGTCGGCGTCAGCGGAATTTCCCAGGGCGATGAGCACGTTGCGGACAAAGCGGTCACGGCCGGTGCGCTTGATCGGTGAGCCGTCGAACAGGGCACGAAAAGCGGCGTCGTCGAGGGTCGCCAGGTCGGCCAGGCGCGGCGCCGTGAGTTCGGCTCGGGGCAGGAAGGCGGTCTCGCCGGTGGGCGCGGCGAACTTGTTCCACGGGCAAATGGCCAGGCAATCGTCGCAGCCGTAGACCCGGTTGCCCATGGGTACGCGGAATTCGCGGGCGATGTGGCCCTTGTGTTCAATGGTCAGATAGGAGATGCAGCGCGTGGCGTCGAGCCGGTGGGGCGCGGTGAAGGCTTTTGTCGGACAGATGTCGAGGCAGGCCTGGCACGAGCCGCAATGGTCGTCTTCCGGCACGTCCGGTTCGAGCTCCAAAGCGGTGAAGACCTCACCGAGGAACAGCCACGAGCCGAATTCGCGGGATACCAGATTGGTGTGCTTGCCCTGCCAGCCGAGCCCGGCGCGGGCGGCCGCCGGCTTCTCCATGACCGGCGCCGTATCGACGAAGACCTTGACCTCCGTCTCAAAGCGCTCGGCCATAAACCGGGCGAGTTGCTTGAGCCGCTTCTTGAGCACCGAATGATAATCATTGCCCTGGGCATAGACCGAGACCACCGCCCGGTCCGTGGCTTCAAGCCGCGTCAGCGGGTCCGCCGCCGGACCGTAGTTGAGGCCCACGGCAATGACGCTGCGGGCCTCGGGCCATAGGCCCTGGGGGCTAGTGCGGCGCTCCGGATGGCGCGCCAGCCAGTCCATTTCGCCGTGCAGGCCCTGAGCGATGAAGGCCTCGAAATCGGCGCCTATGTGGTCGGCCTGCGCCGCCGCCGCGAAGCCCACGGTGGCGAAACCCAAGGCATAGGCCTGGGCTTTTATCTCGGCCTTAACATCGTCCGAGCGCGACACAACGCCGCCTAAAAATCGAGGTTGGTGTAGTGCTTGGGCGGCAGCAGGCCGGGAATGCTGTCCTTAAGCAGGGGGCGGAACGACGGCCTCGACTTGAGCTTGGCGTACCATTCCTTGGCCCGGGGATGGTCCTCCCAGGGCACGTCGCCGAGGTAATCCAGGCACGACAGATGGGCCGCCGCCGCCAGGTCGGCCAGGGAGAGATCGTCGCCGGCCAGCCAGTTGCGGCTGTCGGCCAGCCAGGAGACGTACTCCAGGTGATTATGGACGTTGGCGATGCCGGCGCGTATGGCCTCGACCGAAGGCTCGCCGAGGCCGAGGAAGCGCTTGAGCACCTTCTCTCCGACAAGATTGTCGGTGACCTCGAGGCGGAACTTCTCGTCGAACCAGGCGACCAGGCGGCGGACCTCGGCGCGGACCGCGGGCTGGCGACCGATCAACGGCGGTTCGGCAACGCTCTCGTCGAGATACTCGCAAATTGACTGGGAGTCCGCATAGACCGCGCCGTCGTCCTCGACCATCACCGGTACTTTGCCGGTCGGGTTGAGGGCAAGAAACTCGGGCCGCCGCTCCCAGGTCTTCTCGACCGCGAGATCGAACTCGAGCTTCTTCTCGCCAAGGGTCAAACGAACCTTGCGCGACGCCGGCGACAGCCAGAGATGATAAACCATACGCATGGGCTGGGAGATTAGCCGAAGCACCGGCCGGGATACAGACTTTGCGCAACCACCCGCATCAAAAATAATTATGTGGACGCCTTACTTAATTACGAGAGATAATTAAGGCGTCCAAATAATTATAGCGTTCAATCCTTTGAGGTCTTCGGGCGCGGCCCCGGCTTGCGCTTGGCTAGGGGCCGGCGCAGTTTTATCTCCAGCCGCTTGACGAAGCTCTCGGCGCCGAGCGGGCGGCCGGTTCGTTCATGGCGACGCATCTCGTCGGCCGGCCCGTCATCGAGCCCATCGGCCAGGAAACCGCGCCAGTCGGGCGCCAACTCAAGCAGCGGCGCGACGTTGACCAGGTCGTCGTCGGCGCCGGCCAAATGGGCCTTGGCGCTCGACCAGGCGTAAGCTTCGGGCCGGCGCCGCAGCTTGGCGCGGACCGGGTTGAGCTCGACATAGCGCGCCGCCGTGAGCAGATAGGTCTCGTCCATGGGAAACGAGGTGAAGCGATCCTGCCAGAGGTGGCCGCGCCAGCCCTCACGACGATTGATATCCCAGGTATAGCGGCGGTGGGCCTCGCCGATGGCGCGGACCAGCCCGCTGGCGGTGCCGGGGACGGCGATCAGGTGGACGTGGTTGGGCATTAGGCAATAGGCCCAGATGTCGACGCCCTCGCGGCCACACCACTCGGCCATCAGCGCGCGATAGAGCCGATAGTCCGCCGGGCGGAAGAAGGTCGGAAGACGCCGGTTGCCCCGCTGGGTTACATGATGCGGAAGCCCCGGCACAACCACGCGTGCCATTCGTGCCATGACATGAGACTAGCCGACGCCAATAATTGAGTAAAGCGTCCCCTTAATTAAATAAGGGGACATGATATTTAATTATTTGGCGGCGGCCATGGGCGTATCGCTCAGGGGGTGTTCCAGGCGGTCGAGCATTTCCTTGGGGCATATCTGCCAGAAGCGGCCGCGCTCGACCTCCCAGTTGTCGAGCAGACGCTGGCCGTGGCGCGAGTCGGTGGCGGCCACGTGGTCCTCGACCAGGCCGCGCAGCACGCCTTCCCAGTGGTCGCTATGGAGACGCTGGTAGACCACG
>JAYGEF010000156.1:0-2421 GCA_046582535.1 Alphaproteobacteria bacterium | reverse complement strand
CGCCGCTGCCTAGGGAGTTGGCCTTCGACGAATCCGAATACGCGGCGCGGGTCGCCAATACTCAGGCGCGCATGGCCGAGGACGGCATCGATGTGCTGCTCGTCAGCAGCACGCCGAACCTGGGCTACCTGACCGGCTACGACAGCACAATGTCCGGCGGCTACACCATCGGCATCCTCGAGAGTACCGGCGATGTCGCCCTGCACTGCTCCGAGATGGAAGCGCCCTGCGCCCTGTTGTTCAGCACGATTCGTGACATCGAGGTGTTCCATTGGTACGACGGCCGCGATACAGCGACCCAGCTTGGCGAAATCCTGCGCGACCGGGGCGTCGGCGACAAACGCATCGGCATTGAAATGGGCAACGCCGAGACCTTCGCCAGCGGCGCTTTCGACACCGAGAGCTACCTGCAACTCGCCGAGACCCTGCCCGGGGCGAGCTTCGTCAACGCGACGACCCTGGTGCTCGACATCCGCCTGGTGAAGTCGGCGGCCGAGATCGCCTACACGAAGAAAGCCGGCGCCTACACCGGCATCGGCCTGGCGGCTACTATCGAGGCCGCCGCCGAGGGCAAGACCGACAACGAGATTGTCGCCGCCGGCTACGGCGCCATGATCGCGGCGGGCTCGGAGCTGATGTCGATTGACCCCATGTGCATCGCCGGCCCGCACACCGCCTACATGCCGCATATCCCCTACAAGCGGGTGAGGCTGGAGAAGGGCTATCCGATCTACCTCGAATACTCGGGCTGCCATGAGCGCTACAACGCGCCGGGCATGCGCAGTGCCTGCATCGGTGAGCCCTCGGACGGCCTGCGGCGGCTGGCGGAGGCCTCCATCAAAACTCTCGAGTTGCTGCTGGAGAACATCAAGCCCGGCCGCATCGGCGACGACGTGGCGCAAATTGCCAAGCATGGTTTCGACGATGCCCCCGACGGGGTCTACTTCCACGGCGGTTACGGCTATCCCATCGGCATGGGCTTCCAGCCGACCTGGACCGAGAACCCGCGATACATCGCCGAGGGATCGGAGACCGTATTGGCGCCGGGCATGGCCTTCCACCTGCCGATCTGCACCTGGGTGCCGGCCGACAAGATCGGCATCGGTTTCAGCGAGAGCATCGCGGTGACAGAAACCGGTTGCGAGGTGCTGACGTCGAGCGGCGAGCGGGTATTGGCGATCCGCTAGCGCCATGGACCTCGACAGTCTCTATCTGGGCGACCCGGCGTTCTGGGATCGCGATGATCGCTATGAGTGGCTCGCCCGCTTCCGCCGTGAACGCCCGGTAACCTGGCAGGCGGGCCGCCCGGTCGAGGGTTTCCCCGCGAGCCCCGGCTTCTGGTCCCTCACCCGCCACGCCGAGGTTCGCGCGGTGAGCCGCGATACCAAACGCTTCACCTCGACCCTCGGCACCCAGTTGTTCAGCGAGAGCGATGAAGACGCCTACCTGACCGGCGGCCTGCTGACGCTCGACCCGCCGCGCCACACCAAGCTGCGGAGCATCGTCAGCAAGGCCTTCACGCCACGGGTGTTGCGATCCATCGAAGACCAGATGGATCGCCGAGCCCGCGCCGTCATCGGCCGGGTATCGGAATGGGGCGCCTGTGATTTCGCCGCCGATATCGCCACCCGCATGCCTATGGGTGTGATCTGCGATATGATGGAGGTGCCCGAGGAAGACTGGCTGGAACTCCAGCGCCTGACCATCCAGGCGCTGGGCTTCGGCGATGCCAAGGTCGGTGAATTCGGCGACGCCTACGAGGCCTTCATGGCCCTCAACGCCTACGGCGAGACCCTGTGCCGGGCCCGGCGCAAGGCACCGACGGAGGATTTGATCAGCGCCCTGATCGCCGCCGAAGTGGATGGCGAGCGGCTGACCGACCTCGACATCGGCATTTTCTTCCAACTGCTGATCACCGCCGGCATTGAGACAACCTCCAGTTCCATTGCCCACGGCACCGCCATGTTGGCGCGCCATCCGGACCAGCGGCGCGCCTGGATGGCCGACTATGAGGGCCTGGTTGCCAGTGCCCTGGAGGAAATTGTGCGCTACTCATCACCGGTGGTGAACTTCGCCCGCAGCGCCAAGGAAGACCTGGAACTTGGCGGCCAGGCCATCGCCGCCGGCGACAAAGTGGTCATGTGGTACACCGCCGCCAACCGCGACGAGGCGGTGTTCGACGACCCCGAAAGCTTCGACATTCACCGCTGGCCCAACGACCACGTGGGCTACGGCGGCGGCGGCATCCATCACTGCATTGGCATGCACCTGGCGCGGCGCGAGATGTATCACTTCTTCAAAATCCTGTTCGAAACCCTGCCCGACCTGGAGATTGACCTCGAAGAACTGGTCCCGATCAACGGCTTGTTCGTCCACGGCATCCAATCCCTGCCCTGCACCTACAGCCCCGTGAAAAGTAAT
>JAYGEF010000101.1:0-2022 GCA_046582535.1 Alphaproteobacteria bacterium | reverse complement strand
GGCATGACCGAGGCATCGACGACGCGCAGGTTTTCAATCCCGTGAACCCGCAGTTGGCTGTCGACCACGGCCGCGTCATCGTGGCCCATGGCAGCCGTGCCAACCGGATGGAAATGGGTATGGCAGCTCTGTTGAATGTAGTGATCGACAGCGTCCTGGGTTTCGCAGTCCGGCCCCGGTTCCAACTCGTCGCCGCGGTACCCATCGAACGCCGGTTGGGCGAGGAGTTCCCGGGCCAGGGTAACCGCGCGGCGCTGACACTCCCGATCTTCCTCGGTTGCCAGATAGTTGTGGATGGCCCGCGGCGGCGCCGATGGATCATCCGACGACAGTGTGACGCTGCCCCGGCATGTCGGGCGCAACTGGCACCAGCTGATACAATAACCATGGCGCGTCATGACGCCGGGACCTAACGAGCTGCCCGCCGGGGGGCGCAGAAATGGCCCCATGAAGAACTGTAAATCCGGACGATCAAGGGCCGGGTCGGTTTTAAGAAACGCCATTCTCTCCGCCGGATAGTGGGACAGCCCGCCCGATCCGGTCAGCGCGTAGTGCAGCGCGGCCTTGAACTGGCCCCAGGGTTTAGTGGCCCCGAGCAGCGAAATCGGCTGGCTGCACTCGTGCTGCACATAGGACCCCAAATGATCCTGAAGGTTCTGTCCGACACCGGGCAGATGCTGCACCGCCTCGATGCCGACGTCGCGCAAATGATCGGCCGGGCCGATGCCCGAGAGCATCAGAAGCTGCGGCGTCTTGTAGGTGCCCGCCGACAATACGATCTCGGCCTCGGCCATGGCGCGGCGCGGCGGTCCGCCGGTGGTGTATTCGACGCCGTGCGCCCGGCCGCCGTCGATCAGGACCCGCGTGACCCGCGCATTGGTCAGCACATGAAGATTGGCCCGTCCCATGGCCGGACGCAGATAGGCGCCGAGTGGCGAACTCCGTCGGGCGTAGCCCTGGGTGATTGAATGTTGGGTCTCCGAGACCCCCCATTGGGAGGCCCCGTTGTAGTCGTCGGTCTCCGGATGCCCGGCCTCCAGCACGGCTTGGTGAAAGGCCCCGTACAGGGGGTTGTCGCCAAATCCCGAGCGCACGGAAATCGGCCCGCCGCGGCCGCGATAGGCGGCGTCCCCGTCCGGGCGGGTTTCAAGGCGTTTGAAATACGGCAGCACGTCGCTATAGGACCAGCCCTGGTTGCCGAGGGCCGCCCACTCGTCATAGTCTCCGGCATGGCCGCGCACCACCATCATTCCGTTGATCGATGACGACCCGCCGAGACCCTTGCCATGGAGGATGGTCTGGGGGCGGTTGGGAATCCCGGGTTCATCGGCGCCGTCGTATTCCCAGTAGTGCTGTTTCTGTCCTAACAGCTTGATAAATCCCATGGGTATGGAAATCAGCGGATTACGGTTGCGTCCGCCGGCTTCAATCAGCAGCACCTTGGTGGCGCGATCCTCGGACAATCGGCTGGCCAGAACCGTGCCGCCCGACCCGGAACCAACAATAATGTAGTCGTATTTCATACCCGCGCCCGTCACCAGGAATCCCTATGCGAGACTTCGGCTACTCGTTATCCGCATCGTCTTCGGTCGCGGCCAGGGCTGTGAGAACATCCTGGGCCGCCACCTGACCGATTATCGTACCATCGTCTCCGGCCACCGCCACCGGAGTCATGCCCCGGCCGAAGTGCGGCATGAGTTTCTCGAGCGTGGTATCGACCTTGACCGCGGCGCTGCCTTCGACGTCTTCGACTGTCTCGCTCTGGCGCCCGTCATCGAAGGGACCGGCATCCAATCCTCCGAGATCGAGAAACTTCTTTGTCTCCGCCTGACCTCTCGGGCAGCTTGGCAAATACAAACCCCGTGTGCCACCATGGGGCGTGTACACCCGGGGACAGGTTATGGACAAATTCAACGACACCGAGACTCAAGCTACGGCGGTTACGGCAACAGTTTCGTCAGCCTATGTGCCGCCGCTCCAACTCACGGACGGGCAGCCAACGCCCATCGCCGCGAACGGCGG
>JAYGEF010000068.1:0-4454 GCA_046582535.1 Alphaproteobacteria bacterium | reverse complement strand
TTTTGACGGGGCGGCGGACCGTGGCCGCGATCAATGAACTGCTGGAAAAGCCCCAGGGGATAGCAACACAATACACTGAACTAGAAAAACTGCGGATTACAGGCTGTCAGGGCGGAATGGTGGCTAGATGAGGCGGGAATAAGACGCGGGTAAGAATTGGGAGCGTGGCAGTCATTTGGCTCTGTGTGGGCGGATATCAAAATGGCTTCAAAATTGCCACCGCGATTGCCACCCAACTACACGGGAATAGACGGTATGAGCCAGGATTAGCCAGAATGACCACCGCCAGGAAACCCAACAAAATAAGGGCTTACGGGACTAGATGGTGGGGACTGGTATGGGCATTGTCGGTTTAGCAAACCGGCGCCTTCAGCCACTCGGCCACCCCACCGTATGCAACCTGCGTGCGTTAATCTGAGTGGTTATGTAAGGGGCGGCCCCCTGAACTGTCAACAACCGCAACCAATTCCGTTATGGTGGCCCGGCCATTTAGTCTGACCGGGGGCCGCCATGAGCGACGACGAACTCTGTTACATGTCCGCCACCGAGGCCCTTGCCCGGTTCCGCGACCGCAGCCTGTCGCCTGTCGAATTGACCGCCGCCGTAATCCAACGGGCCGAGGCCATCGCCCCTACGGTCAACCCCATGGGCGACTGCTATTTCGACGAGGCCATGACACGGGCGCGGGCGGCCGAGGCCAAATATGCCAAGCCGAGTGGCCGGCCCCGCCGCCTCGAAGGGTTGCCCCTGGCGGTCAAGGATTCATCATCGGTTCGCGGCCAGCGCTCAGCCAACGGCTCGATGATCTACCAGGATCATATCGCCACCACCACCGATACGGCCATCGCGCGACTGCTGCGGGCCGGGGCCAATCTTTTCGCCCGGACAACCTGTCCTGAGTTCTGCTGGCTGTTCACCACCCACTCGCGGATCTGGGGGGTGACACGAAACCCATGGCGTCTCGACGTCACGCCGGGGGGCTCGTCCGGCGGTTCCGCCGCCGCCCTGGCCGCCGGCGCCACGACCATCGCTACCGGCGGCGACAGCACCGGCTCGATCCGCCAGCCGGCCAGCCAGTGCGGCGTGGTCGGCTACAAGCCGCCCTACGGCCGCTATCCCCTGCCCGCCGGCGCGTCGTTCGACCCCTATGTCCAGGGTGGTCCCATGACCCGCACGGTGGCCGACGCCGCCCGAATGTCCAACATCATGTCCGGGCCGGACCCGCTCGATCACACGGCGCTGACCCGCAAACTAACGATCCCTGCCGATCCGCCGGGCGTCGCCGGCATGCGGATCGCGGTGTCCTACGATCTCGGCCATTACCAGGTGATCGACGAGGTGCGTCGCGAAACCCGGGCGGCGCTCGACGCTCTGGCCGACGCCGGCGCCGAAATCGTTGAGGTCGACCTGGGCGACCTGAGTGAAACCATTCGCCTGGCCCATGGCGCCCAGGAGTTCGTGTCGGCCGGCGCCATCACGGAAGCCGTGGAAAAGCACGGCAACCTGGTCAGCGACTATGTGCCCGAGTTAGCCAGAACCGCGCAATCCTTCAGCGCCGACGATTACCGGCGCGGGCTGAGCCTGGCCGGCGAGATTTGGCGCGACCGCCTGGGTTCGATGTTCCGCGAATACAACGCCTTCATCTGCCCCACGGTGTCATGCCCCGAGGTACCGGCCGAGAATTGGCAGCAGACCGAGCTGATGATCAACGGCCACAGCCTGACCGATACGGATACGGCCATGACGGCGCTGTTCAACATGTTCAGCCGCTGCCCGGTACTGGCCGTGCCCTCGGGCATGACCGACGCTGGCCTGCCCACGGGAATTCAGATCGTCGGTCGGCCCCTGGACGACCCCGCCGTGTTCCGTGTCGCCCACGCCCTGGAGCGCCAGCGCCCGTGGCTCAACAACCCGGCCCGCCGGCCATCGCTGGCGACCATGACGAAACTCTAAACCCCCAACCCTTCAACAATTGGCGGGACGTTCGAGCAAGTCGGTCACGGCCAAAAATAACTCACGGAACGTCGTAGCCGATCTTCACCGCCGGGCGTTTCCAGATGGCGTCGTACCAGCGTTTGACATTGGGAAAGTCGGCCAGGTCGACCTCCTGCCATTCGTGACGGGCGGCCCAGGGGAAGGTAGCAATGTCGGCGATGGTATATTCGCCGGCAGCGAGGTATTCGGTGCTCGCCAGGTGTTTGTCCATGACGCCGTAGAGCCGCCGGGTTTCATTGCCGTAGCGGGTCTTGGCATAGGGCACCGGCTTCGGGGCGAAACGCAGGAAGTGATGCGCCTGACCGAACATCGGCCCGACACCGCCCATCTGGAACATCAGCCACTGCAGGGTATCCATGCGCGGGCGCAGGTCCGCGGGCAGGAAGCGCTCGCACTTTTCGGCGAGATAAATCAGGATGGCGCCGGATTCGAACACCGCCAGATTGCCGCCGTCGGCCGCATCGTGATCGACAATTGCCGGGATTTTATTGTTCGGACTGATCGCCAAGAAGTCCGGCGCGAACTGCTCGTCGGCGCCGATGTTGACCGCATGGGCGGTGTACTCAAGGCCAAGTTCCTCAAGCATGATGGAGACCTTGCGCCCGTTCGGCGTGCTCCAGGTATAGAGATCAATCACTTAGAAACCTCCGAGAAAAAAAGAATGACCACCAAGGCGCCAAGAAGCAATTTTCTAAACTTCTTCTCTTCCTTGTTGCCTTGGTGGTCAAATTGCTGTCAGTCCACGCTCCAAATCGGCGATCAAATCGCCCACGTCCTCGATGCCGACCGAAATTCGCAGCAGGTTAGCCGGGACCGGGCTGTCGGCGGGCTCGATGCCGGCGCGGTGCTCGATCAGGCTTTCGACGCCGCCCAAGGACGTCGCCCGTTTGAACACCCGGCAGGCGCCGGAGACCGCCAGGGCCGCTTCGGCATCGCCCTTGACCTGGATCGACATCATCCCGCCGAAGCCACCTATCATCTGGCGCGCCGCGACTTCATGGCCGGAATGGCTGGCGAGACCGGGGTAGAGCACCCGCTCGACACCGGGGTGACCTTCGAAATGTTCGGCGATGGTCAGGGCCGCGGCCGAGCTGGCCCGCACCCGGAGATAGAGCGTCCGCATGCCGCGCAGCAGCAGCCACGCCTCGAACGGCCCGAGCACAGCCCCGGCGTCGTGGCGGAGCGCCGTAATACGCTTCCATGTCTCGTCCTTGCGCGCCGTCACCAGGGCGCCGGCCAGCACATCGGAATGGCCGTTGAGATATTTGGTCGCCGAGTGCATGACCAAGTCGGCGCCGAGTTCCAGGGGCCGGGTCAGCACTGGTGTCGAGGCGGTGGAATCGACCACCAAACGGGCGCCGGCATGGTGGGCGATTTCACCGCTGGCAGCGATGTCGGCGATGGCCCACATAGGATTGCACGGCGACTCGACCCAGACCAGCCGGGTCTGCCCCGGCCGCACGGCGGCCTTGAGCCCGTCGAGATCGCCGTTGGCCACGAAGTCGACCTCGAGACCCCAATGCATACCGTGGGATTTCACCCAGGTCCGCACCCCGTGATAGGTGACGCCGGGCAACACCACGTGATCGCCGGGGCCAAGCGCCTGAAACACGGTCGCCGCCGCTGCCATGCCCGACGAGAACAGCCGGCACCCCTGCCCGCCTTCGAGACTGTTGAGCAAAGCCTCAGCCTGATCGAATGACGGGTTGCCGTCGCGGGCGTACATGCGGCCATGACGCGCCTGATCATCGGCCGGTCGGGCGTAGGTGGTGGATGGATAAATTGGCGGTATGATGCCCTGGTAGGCGGGTTCATCCCAACCCATCGCCTGGGCGGCAAGGGTTTCGGGCTTGAAATCGGAATTATTGCTCATGGCAGACTCGCACGATGGCATGGAGAGGCGCGCAACCTAGCAGAGCGCCGGGTTTCTAGCCAACTTTTCGGCTGAAACATCGTTCGTTGGAGAAATTTTTGTTCATTTTTTGTTCGCACTCCATTAGACTGCTCAAAATGTATTCTAAATTTCTTTGACTCGGAGGAGTGTAACCAAATGACATCGGATCAGCTGGCGGCGGCCTCGGCGTTTCGCGCCCTGCATCACGGCGACGGCGCCTTCGTCATTCCCAATCCGTGGGATGTGGGGACGGCGAGAATTTTCGCCTCGCTCGGTTTCAATGCCCTGGCGACGACCAGCGCCGGCCACGCCTTTTCGTTTGGGTTGCCGGAAGGAACCATCACCCGCGATCAGCTTGTCGATCATTGCCGGGACATGGTCACGGCGACCGCCCTCCCCGTGTCGGCGGACGCCGAGAAAGGCTTTGGCGACGACCCGGATACGGTCGCGGAAACCATTGTGGCGTTGGCAGCGACGGGCCTCGCCGGTTGTTCCATCGAGGATCACACGGGCCGCCTGGATGAATCCTATCTACGGCTTTGACCACGCGGTTGAACGCATCGCC
>JAYGEF010000044.1:0-3309 GCA_046582535.1 Alphaproteobacteria bacterium | reverse complement strand
TGGTTTGGTTTCAACGGCGGCAGCGCCTACGGTATCGCCAACAAGTTACCGCGAATTTTCGTCAATACGTTCCTGGCCGGCGTGTTCGGCGGTGTTGCGACTCTCGTCATCTGCAACAGGCTTCTGGGCCGGTTCGACGTTGGCATGATCATGAACGGCGCCCTGGCCGGGCTGGTGGGCATTACCGCCTCGGCGGACATCATGACCCCCCTGGCCGCGGTCGCCATCGGCACTATCGCGGGCGGTATCAGTTATGCCGCGACGCTACTTCTGGAGCGGTTCGAAATAGACGACGCGGTCGGCGCCGTACCGGTTCATTGCGCTGCGGGGGTATGGGGAACCCTGGCCGTCGCCCTGTTTGCCGATCCAGCGGCCTGGAACACCGGGCTGAGCCGATGGGAGCAGTTGACGGTTCAGGCCATGGGCGTGGGCACGGCCTTCATCTGGGGTTTCGGCGTCAGTTTCGTGATTTTGCTGCTGGTCGACCGCCTGTTTCCGCTGCGCGTCGACGAGGCCAGCGAGAGGATTGGATTGAACGTATCGGAACACGCGGCCATCAACGAGCTGACCGAGCTTCTCGGCCAAATGGAGGATCAACGTGTCCACAGCGATTTCTCTGAAAAGGTCGCAGTCGAGCCCCATACGGAAATCGGTCATATTGCGGCCGAGTACAACCGCGTCCTCGATCGGGTCAATCTTGAATCCGCGAGGCGAAATTCAGTGGTCGAGGAACTCCGCCGGGAGACCGCGTTCCTGACGTTGTCCGAGGAAATCGCGACCCAGATTAATGAAGTCACCGCCGTCGAAGAGGTTCTGCAGTTCTGCCTCGATGAAATTTGCGGTTGGACACAATGGTCCGTGGGGCATGTTTACATGGGCGTCGGACGGCCGACGGCCGAACTGGTGCCGACGAATATATGGCACCTCTCTGACGCCACAAAATTCGACGCGTTCAGACGCATAACCATGGAGACAGGTTTCGCGCCAGGTGTCGGATTGCCGGGCCGGGTGATGTCGACCGGTGGGCCACTATGGATTGCCGATGTGACCGTGGAACCCAACTTTCCGCGGGCGGCGTTGCGCGACTACCTGGGGCTCAGGGCCGGATTCGCATTTCCGATTTTGGTCGGCGACGAGGTCGTCGCGGTGATGGAGTTCTTCTCCGTCCAGGTCAACCAACCGGACGATCGCCTACTACATATTATGGCCCATATAGGCACCCAATTGGGTCGCGTCATAGAGCGCGAACGCGCCATCGCCAGCCTTCACGAGGCCAAGGAAAAGGCGGAAATATCGGACCGCACGAAGTCCGCGTTTCTCGCCAATATGAGTCACGAGTTGCGCACCCCGCTTAACGCCATTATCGGGTTCTCCGATATCATTTCCGGTGAAATGTATGGACCCCTCGGAAATCCGAAGTACGGCGAGTACGTTCAGGATATCAATGATTCCGGCATTCACCTGTTGGAGGTCATCAACGACATCCTCGACCTATCGAAGATCGAGACGGGGAAATCCGAACTGCATGAGAAAAACACCGATGTGTCGCGGGTGGTGGGCTCGTGCCTAACCCTGGTTAAGGAACGGGCTCAAGAAGAAGGCGTCGCCATCGAATTCGACGTTGCCACCGACCTGCAAGCACTCTTTGTCGACGAACGCAAGCTCAAGCAGATATTGATCAACCTGCTTTCCAATGCCATCAAATTTACGCCCTCCGGAGGGTCGGTAACCATTAATGCTTGGGCCCGGGAGGATGACGGTTTCGTGCTAACGGTCGCAGACACCGGTATCGGCATCGACCTCGCGGATATTCCAAGTGCCCTATCACCGTTTCAACAGATCGATGGTGAGCTCAACCGGAAATATGAAGGCACCGGGCTTGGTCTGCCCCTGGCCAAGTCCCTCGCCGAATTGCATGGCGGATCACTGGACCTGCAAAGCATGGTCGATGTCGGCACCACGGTCACGGTGCGCTTCCCTGCCGAACGGATTGTCCGGCCGGAGACGCAAGGAGAGCCCAGCGCGGTCGACTGAAGCCTGCCGGACCCACGAGCAAGGTCAACCGCCGGACGAGGTCCAGCCGCCATCGACGACAAAGCTTTCGCCCGTGGTCCAACGCCCGGCCGGCGCCGCCAGATAAACCGCGATCCCAGCCAGATCGACAGGCTCGCCGATGCGGCCCAGCGGCGTGGCATTCTCCGACACGGCCAGGGCCTCCGGGTCATCCCACAGGGCCTGGGCGAAATGGGTCCGGACCAGGCCCGGCAGGATAGCGTTAGCGCGGATGCCGTCAGCGCCGTGGGCCACCGCCAGGTTACGCACCAGCTGGACGTCCGCGGCTTTGGTCAAACAATAAGTTCCCAACATATCGCTGCCGACCAGGGCGCCGTTGGACGACACCACGATGATCGAGCCGCCGCCTTGCGCGCGCATGGCCGGCACCACCAGGCGGCACAGCTTCATGACGTTGCGCACGTTGACCAGCATGGTCTTGTCGAACATGTCGTCGGGAATATCGAGGAACGGCCCGTAATGAGGATTGGCCGCCGCGTTATTGACCAGCACGTCGACGCGCCCCCATGTTTCCAGGGTCGTGGCAACCAGTGCTTCGAGTTGCTCTTCGTGGCTGACGTTGCAGGCCACCGCCATGGCCTCGCCGCCCGCCGCGACAATACCGTCAACCACCGCCTGACAGCCATCGAGCTTGCGGCTGGTGACCACCACCCGGGCGCCGTGGGCCGCCAGTCCTTCGGCAATGGCGCGGCCAATCCCCCGCGACGACCCGGTGACGATGGCGACCTGCCCGGTAAGATCAAACAGCTTGCCTGGTTCGAGTGGTGCGGCCTGGTTCATGACTGACTCCTAATGGCATGACAAACGCTATCGCCGACCCTGTCATGGACGCCATGAGCAGAGCAAGACGCCATCGCAGAGAATGGCGCGAAATTCGTGTAAACGGCATTTGGCGGCGGCGCGGGATTGGGCTATGAATTGAAAAATTTCATCCAGTAGGTCCCGCATCATGAAATCCCATGCCCAGGCAGTCGTCATCGGCGGCGGCATCACCGGCTGCAGTATTCTCTACCACCTGACCAAGCTCGGCTGGTCCGATGTCATGCTGCTGGAACGCTCGGAATTGACGGCTGGTTCGACCTGGCACGCGGCGGCCGGCAATCATGTGCTGCACGCGTTGACCACCATGTCGAAGATCCATCACTACACCATTACCCAGTTCCCCAAGATCGAAGCCGAGACCGGCCAGTCCTGCGGTATCCATCCGGTTGGCGGCGTCTATCTGGCCGAGACCCC
>JAYGEF010000518.1:0-3271 GCA_046582535.1 Alphaproteobacteria bacterium | reverse complement strand
CGAAGGCGGCGCGCAGGGCGTCGAACGAGCCGTAGTGATCGAGATGCTCGGGATCGATATTGGTGACCACGGCGATGGTCGCCGGCAGCTTGACGAAGCTGCCGTCGGATTCATCGGACTCAACAACCATCCAGTCGCCGCCGCCGAGGCGGGCATTGGTGCCATAGGCATTGATGATGCCGCCGTTGATCACCGTCGGATCGTAGCGCGCGGCGTCGAGCACTGCGGCGATCATCGAGGTGGTCGTCGTCTTGCCATGAGTGCCGCCGACCGCCACCGACCACTTGAGGCGCATCAGCTCGCCGAGCATCTCGGAGCGCCCGACCACCGGCACGAACCGCGCCCGCGCCGCCGCCACTTCCGGGTTGCCGGGTTTGACCGCCGACGACACGATGGCGACCTGAGCCTCGCCCAGATTGGCCTCGTCATGGCCGATGTGAACCGTGATACCGAGGCCACGCAGACGCGCCACGTTGGCATTCTCCGCCAGGTCGCTGCCCTGCACTGTGTAGCCCAGGTTATGCAGCACCTCGGCGATGCCGCTCATGCCGATGCCGCCGATGCCGACGAAGTGGATGAGACCAATATCAAGCGGCATTTCCCTCATGCGGCGATCTCCCCGACATGGTGTCGGTCACCATTGGCCGGCATGCAACGCTCAACCAGATCGGCCAAGCGACTCGCCGCCTGGGGGGCGCCTGCCGCCTTGGCGCAGGCTGCCGCCTCGACCAGCCGGGCCGGCTCGGCAATGAGTTCAGCGACCTGCGCGGCCAGCGCCTCGGACGTGAAATCGCGCTGGTCAATGACCCAGCCGGCGCCGGCCGCCTCAACGGTGCGGGCATTGGCGCTTTGATGGTCGTCGGTGGCCGTCGGCAGGGGCACCAGAATAGCCGGCCGGCCGGCGGCGGTGAGCTCCGTCACCGTGGACGCGCCGGCCCGGGCGATGACCAGCTGGGCGGCGCCGAGGCGGACCGGCAGGTCGTCGAAGAACGCCGCCAATTCAGCCTCGATACCGGCCGCTTCGTATTGGGCGCGGGCGCTGTCCACATCTTCCGGTCGGCACTGTTGGACAACGCGCAAAGGATGGCGCGACGGTAACCCGGAGAGGGAGGACAAAGCTCCGGGAACCACTTGGGTCATTACCGCCGCGCCCTGGCTGCCGCCAGTAATCAAAATCGAGAGGGCCTCGCCTGGTTGGGGCGCGGGATAGGGTGTCTCACCGATGGCCGCGACTTCGCTGCGCACCGGATTGCCGGTGTGCTCGGCGCGGGCCTGATCGGCGGGTGCAATCCGGCTGGTCTCGGCAGACGAGGTAGCAATGGCGCGGGCCCGGGGCGCCAGCAACCGGTTGGCCCGGCCGAGCACCGCGTTCTGTTCATGAATAACCGTCGGCACCCCAAGCTGAGCCGCCGCCAGCACCGCCGGCACCGAGGCGTAGCCGCCGAAACCAACCACCCCCGAGGGCTTCAAACGGGCCAGCAGGCGACGCGCCTGGAGAACCCCCAGGGCGACATTGGCAAGACCGCCCAACCGGCCCAGCAGGCCGCGCCCGGTGACCGCCGCGGCGCGCACCGTGTGGACCGCCACATCACCCAGGGACTCACCGAAACCGGCACCCCGATGGTCGGTCACCAGAGCCAGGGTCCGGCCCCGCGACGCCAGTTCGGCGGCCAGGGCCCGGGCCGGGAACAGGTGACCGCCAGTGCCGCCGGCGGCAAGCACCACAAGACCACTCATGAGCCACCCCCATAGCCGGGACGGCGCCGGGTCAACGCCAACACCATGCCCATGCCCAGCGCCACGGCGACGGTCGATGAGCCACCGTAGGAAACGAACGGTAGAGTCATGCCGGTCGGCGGAATCAGCGCCAGGGTGACGCCCATATGGAGCAGCGCCTGGAGACCGAACTGGATCAGTAGGCCGCCGACCGCCAGCATGACGAACAGATCGCGCTGATGGTGCAGGCGGCCGAAGCCACGCAGCACCACGAAGGCAAACAGCGCCAACAGAGCCAGGCACAGCAGCAGGCCGAACTCCTCCCCGGCCACGGCAAAGACGAAATCGCTGTGGGCGTCGGGCAAATTTTCCTTGACCACGCCCTCACCCGGCCCGCGACCGAGCAGGCCGCCATTGGTAAAGGCCTCAAGGGCGGTATCGACCTGATAGCTGTCGCCCGACGCGGGATCGAGGAAGCGATCAACCCGGTCGGTGACATGGGGCACAAAGACATAAGCCATGGCCGCGGCGCTGATCCCCACCACGGCGAGCAGGGCGACCCAGCGCAGATGCAGACCAGCCAGGAAACACTGGGCGAACCATACGGCGCCGACCAGCACGGCCATGCTGAAATCAGGCTGCAACATAAGCAGGCCGACGATAAGCGCACAAAGCGCGACACACACCAGGTTGCCCGGGAAGGTCGGGTCGAGCCGCTGGGTGGCGAGCAGCCAGGCGGCGGTCACCACAAACGTCGGCTTGACGAATTCGGAGACCTGGAGCGACACGGCGCTAAGCTTGATCCAGCGCCGCGCGCCGTTGACTTCGGCCCCGGCGAAGATCGTCACCACCATCAGCAGCAGCCCGGCCAACAGGCCGACAACGGCAATCCGCCGCACCGACTGGGGCGACAGCAGGGAGACGCCGATCATGACCAACAGAGCCGGCGCGGCGTAGTAAAGCTGGCGGCGAACGAAGTAGAACGAGTCGACGCCCATACGGTCGGCAATGGCCGGGCTGGCGGCCATGGTAAGGATAGTGCCGAGCGCCACCAGCAACGCCAGAGACGCCAGGGTCCAGCGGTCAACGGTCCACCACCACTGGCCGACCAGACTGTGATCGTTGCGGGCCAGAGTAATCAATGGATTATCCCCGCCCGGCTGTGGTCGAGGGGTTCGTGGTCGTCGAGCATGGCCCGTTCGCCGGGCAGCGCTTCGACCAGGGCGCGGAAGGCATCGCCCCGGACCTCGAAGTCGGCGAACTGATCGAACGAGGCGCAGGCCGGCGACAGCAGCACCACGGCGCCAACATCACCGTCATCGCAAGCCATGGCGGCGGCCGCGCCAAGGGCCGTCTCAAGATCGCCGCACTGACTGTGCGCCGTCGCATCGCCCAGGGTCGCGGCGAAGTCGCCTGCCGCCTCGCCGATCAAAAAAGCGTGACGAACGCGCGAGAATCGGGAGGCCAAGTCATCAATGCCGCCGGCCTTGGCGCGACCGCCGGCGATCCAGTAGATCGGCTCATAGCAGTCCAGGGCCCGCGCCGTGGACGCCGC
>JAYGEF010000466.1:0-11864 GCA_046582535.1 Alphaproteobacteria bacterium | reverse complement strand
CGCCGCATGGTCGATCTCGGCATCGAAATCCTCGCCCGCCACCGCTTGTCGGCGGTCGGCGACGGCACCGTGGAAATGGTCAAGATGGTGACCGGCGCTGTGGTAACCCGCGCCGCCACCGTGGTCTCGGTAACCGCCCGCCTGCCCAACGACGCGCTCTACTACGCGCTGGCAGCCGACGGCGACGTGCCGTCGGTCAAGCGCATCGGCGACTGCTACGGCCCGGCCACCATCGCCGCTGCCGTCTACGAAGGCCACCGCTACGCCCGCGAACTGGATACTGAGGTCGACCCGGACGTGGTGCCGTTCCACCGCGAGCGGTTTGATCTGGATTCGGTGTAGCTATCCCTTCAGCCGATCCGCGATCAGCGAAATCTGTTCGTGCATGATGACCATGCCGTTGAGCGAGGTGATATTGTTGGGGTTGTCCTTGGTCGGGACGATGCAGACCACGTCGCCGCCGATCACTTCGAGGCCGCGCAGGCCGTCGAGGATGGCCAGGGTTTCCTCCATGAAGAAGCCGGTGCCGTCGGGCTGGATGTTGGCCGCCGCCGGGGCGATGGAGGGGTCGAAGGCGTCCATGTCGAAGGTGATGTAGACCGGCGAATCACCGACCCGCTCGCGGATCAGGTCGATGGTCCTCTCGACTCCTATGGTATGATATTCTTTCATTGAAACAATGCGGTAGCCGAGATCGTCGCTGGCCTCTCGGTAGTCCAGGGTCTTGGTATTGCCGCGAATGCCGATCTGCACGCTACGCGTGGCGTCCACATGGCATTCGCGCACCAGATAGGCGGCCCAGTGGGCGGCCGAGCGCTTCGAGCCGAGCCAGTGGGGCATCTGTTCATAGGCGTCGGTGTGGGAGTCGAAATGGACCAGGGCCGCCTTGCGGCCGCCGCTGAGATTGCCGTTCTCGCCGGCGATGGCCTTGAGGATCGGCCCGGTGATGGCGTGGTCGCCGCCGATGGAAACGGGATAAGTGCCCGCCCTATCGAGACGCTTGAAGAAGGCCTCCATGTGCTCGACACAGACATCGTTGACCATGGCCTCGGGCAGCGGCACGTCGCCCATGTCGTTGATCCGGCAGACGTCCCAGGGGACGATGCCGAACTCGTTGTGGGCTCGTTGGTAAAAGCCCGAGACGTGGCGCATGGCGCGGGGCGCGAGATGTTGGTCGCGCTCCGTCGAGCCGTTGCCCGAGCTGTGGGGCACCCCGACCAGACCGATATCGCAGTTCGCCGGGTCGTTGTCGTAGGGGCAGCGGAACAGGGTCGGCACGCCGTGCCAGTACCAGTTGTTGACCGAGTTCTCGGCTTTCTCGAACCAGGCGTCGTCGTATTTCGAAAGATCAGTCATGGCGGCATCCCCGTGGAAAATGGTGCAGGGGCGCAGCCTAATCCTCTAGGGCTTCATCTCGCAATGGCGATACCGCGTTGGCGTGGCCGTCGAAGCCTTCGTAGCGGGCCAGCACCCGCGCGTGGCGGGCCATTTCCGGATAGCCGGCTTTGGTCACGTAGGCCACCGAGGTGCGCTTCATGAAGTCGAACACGGACAGCGCCGAGTGGGTCATGGCGGCGCCCGAGGTCGGCAGCACCGCGTTGGGGCCGAGCACGAAGTTGCCCAGGCTGCCCGGCGTATGGTCGCCGAGCAGAATCTCGCCGGCGTTGTTGATGCGTCCGAGATAGGAAAACGGGTCATCGCCGAGAATTTGCAGATGCTCCGGCGCGTAGGCGTTGACGAAATCGATGGCCGTATCCATGTCGGGCGTCACGACGATTCCGCCCTGACTGCCGCCAAGCACCGCCTGGGAATGGCCGGCCCAGCGCTCGCCCATTTGCGCCCAGTACGCGGGAATGGCGGCGCGCGCCGCCGCGGCCAGCGTGCGGCTGTCGGTCACCAGATAGGTCGATGAATCCGCCCCGTGCTCGGACTCGATAATGGCGTCGAGCGCCGCGATGCGCGGATTGGCGGTGCTGTCGGCCAGGACAATCGATTCGCTGGGCCCGGCTGGCGTGCCGCGCTCGATGACGTCCGACAGCAGACGGATGCCGGCGACCACGTAGGGGCTGCCGGGGCCGACCACTTTGTGACATTTGGGCACGGTGGCGGTGCCATAGGCGACCGCCGCAATGGCCTGGGCGCCGCCGCATTTGTAAACGTCGGCGACCCCGGCGAGGCGGGCGGTGACCAGGGAGGCGTCGTCGATCTTGCCGTCGGGTCCCGGCGGCGTGACGATGACGATCTTCGGGACCCCGGCGACCACGGCCGGCACGGCGGTCATCATCACCACGCTGGGGAACGAGCCCTTGCCCCGGGGCACATAGCAGGCGACCGACGGAATCGGCCGGAAGCGGTCGCCGGCGAAGGCGCCGGGCCTGATCTCGTTCATCCACATCTCTTCGGGCTTCTGCGCCTCATGGAAGCGCCGGATGTTATCGACGGCATATTCGATGGCTTGAGTGACCTCGGGCTCGAGCCGCGCGAAGGCGGCCTCGAAGTCGGCCTCGGTGGCCTTGAGGTCATGGGCCTCGACCGGGGCGTTGTCGAACTCGCGGGCAAACCGGGCCAGGGCCTCGTCGCCCTCGACCTTTACCGCCGCGATGATCGGCTTGACCAGTTCCATGGTGTCACGGAGATCGGCCTCGGTGCGCACCAGCAGGGCGGCCTGCTGGGCGGCATCGAGCGTGTCGTAGTCGTAGAGGCTGACCGCTGCGGTCATGATCGGTCTCCGGTGGAGCGGTGGTCGGCGGGCGAGGCGCAGGTTACAGCAGGTCCGGCCATGGATATCAAGGGCCAGTGTGGACGGGCGGTCATAGGAATGCTCTAAACGAGCGCCATGGAAATACTGCCAATAATCAAGTGCCGCCGATGAAGCCGCTGGAACGCGGGCAACTGCTGCCGTCCATTCTGCTGGTGCTGTCCGCCGCCTTTTGGGGCCTTTTCTGGATTCCCATTCGGGCCTTCGAGGACGCCGGTCTCGGCGCCGCCTGGGCCGGTGTCGGCCAGTTCCTCACCCCGGTGGCGGTGATGGCGCCCTTGGCCCTTTGGTTCGCCTTTCATGGCAAACCGACCGGCCTGGCCCACTGGAAAACCGCGCTGTTCACCGGCGGCGCCTTCGCGCTCTATGCCGACAGCCTGCTGCTCACCGAGGTCGCCCGCGCCCTGATCCTGTTCTACGTGGCGCCGGCCTGGGCCACCATGCTGGAAGTCACCATCATGAAGCGGCGCCTGACCGGCGCGCGGGTTCTGGCCATCATTCTAGGTCTTGGCGGCATCTATGTGCTGCTCGGCGGTGACGGTAGTTTGCCTCTGCCGCGCAATATCGGTGACTGGATGGCGCTCGGCGCCGGCATGTCATGGGCCTACGGCTCCATGCGGGTGCGCCTGGCGCCCCAGGTGACCCTGTTCGAGAACGTGTTTTCCTTCTTCACCATGGCCGCGGTGGTTGGCCTGGCTGTGGCCATGCTGCCGTTCGAAGAGCTTGGCCAGCCGCCGACCCTGGACGAGACGATCTCCTTCCTGCCCTGGCTGCTGTTGATTGCCGTGGTATTCCTGATTCCGGTCATGTGCATGCAGCTATATTCGGTCAAGCTGGTCGATCCCGCCCGGGTCAGTATTTTGTTTCAGAGCGAGGTCATATTCGGCCTGGCCAGCGCCGCCGCCCTGGCCGCCGAACCGTTCGGCTGGAAGGAAAGCGTCGGCGCCGCCCTGGTCATCGCCGCCTCCCTGACCGAGGTGGTATTCAATCGCCCGGGCGCGGCTCAAACGCCGGCCGAGCCCTGATTCTCTTTATCGTCGGACGCAGTATCGCCATCGTCGATGAGAATGCGCATGGCGGCGCCGTCTGGCTGATATCGGCGGCGCCGGCCGGCGACATTGAGACGAAACCTGCCGCCAGGGCCGGCGCGTCGTTGAGGCCGTCGCCGACCATGAGCACCTTGTGGCCTCTCGTTTTCCCCGGTTGAGCAACCGCCTTGTCCCGGCGGTGGCTCGATAATCCTTTCTACGGGCCAAACCTGCGGTCTGTACTTGATTCAGATCAATTGCGTGACACGCGGCATGTACTAAGCGCTGTCGATCTCGGCCAGCACCCGCTTGGCGATGCGGAAACATTCAACGCCGACCGGAATGCCGCAATAGACGGCAATCTGGGTAAGGATCGAGCGCAGTTCGTCGCGGCTCAGCCCATTCTTGATGGCGCCGCGAAAATGCAGTTCCCACTCGTGCATGCGGTTCATGGCCGCGATCATGCCCAGGTTCAACAGACTACGCTGCTTGCGGTCCAGGGTATCCTCGCCCCAACAGGTGCCCCAGCAGTACTCGGTGAGCATCTCCTGAAACGGCCCGTTAAAGTCGTCGGTCGCGGCCAGCGCCGCATCCACATAGTCGTCGCCCAGCACCGCTTTGCGTGCCGCGAGTCCCCGGTCGTATCGATCCTTGTCCATGAAGTATGTCCTTGTGTGTGTTGGTGGTGCGAGGCTGTCAAACTTGCGCCATCATAATGAGCGTACCGCGTGGCCTACACTGTTTTGTGACGTCCGGGCGCCCATTTCCTGCATTATGCTGGTCCGGGACGACGGAGGAGCGCGACAGCGATGAACATTATGGATATTCCCCTGACCAGTCTGGCCAAGGCGGCGGGCTGTGCCGCCAAGATCGGCCAGGCTGATCTCGCCACCGCGTTGGCTCATTTGCCGGCCGGCCGCGATCCGCGCCTGCTGATCGGCCATGCGAGCGCCGATGACGCGGCGGTCTACCGGCTAAGCGATGATCTGGCGTTGGTCGAGACCGTCGATATCTTCCCGCCCATCGTCGACGATCCTTTCGATTATGGCCGAATCGCCGCCGCCAATGCCCTGAGCGACATCTATGCCATGGGCGCGACGCCGATCAGCGCTTTGAGTTTTGTCGCCTGGCCGGTGGGGGTCCTGGGTCTCGACCGCCTCGGCCGGGTTCTGGCGGGCGCCGCCGATATCTGCGACCAGGCAGGCATCGTCATCGCCGGCGGTCATTCCATCGTCGATGAGGAGCCCAAGTTCGGCCTCTTCGTCAACGGCACGGTCCACCCGGACAAGGTTGTCGGCAACCACGGCGCCCGGCCCGGCGATGTGCTGGTGCTGACCAAGAAGATCGGTACCGGGGTGCTGACCACGGCGGTCAAGCGCGGCCATCTCACGGCAGCGGGACTGGCCCCGGCCATAGATTCCATGACCACCCTCAACCGCGCCGCCAGTACGGCCATGACAAGGGTCGGGGCGAAGGCGGCCACGGACATCACCGGATTTGGCCTGCTCGGCCATCTCGGCACCATGCTGCGGGCCTCGTCCGAGGCCGCCGGCCAAGCCATCGGCGCCGAGATCCGCTTTGCCCATGTGCCTATGTTCGACGAGGTCGAGAATTATCTCGCCCAGGGGCTTTGCCCCGGCGGCACCCGGCGCAATCTGGACTACGCCGCGCCCCATGCGCGCTTTGCCCCGGGTCTCGATGAGAGCCGGCAATTGCTGCTGGCCGACGCCCAGACCTCCGGCGGCCTGCTGATCGCCCTGCCCGAGGCCGGCCTCGACGACCTGCTGGCGGCGCTGGAAGACGAGGGCGTAGCGGTGCGCGCGGTGGTCGGCCGCATCACCGAGGCGGCCACGGCGGGCGCCATCGAGGTTTCATGAACAAATCCCGGTCAGCCATCCCGTCCGTCGATGCGGTGCTGCGCGCGCCCGGTGCGGCGACGCTGATCGAAGATCACGGCCGTACCGCCCTGACTGATGCGGTACGCCAGGCGGTCGCAGACCTGCGCCACGGTCTGTCGGACCACAGCGATACCGGCGAGGCGGCAGTGCTGAACGCCGCCGGCGAAATATTGGCCGGCTGGGCGTCGTCGTCTCTGACAACCGTGTTCAACCTGACCGGCACCATTCTCCATACCAATCTCGGCCGCGCGCCTCTGCCGCCGGAAGCCATCGAGGCCATGGCGCGGGTCGGCGGCGGCGCTTCGAATTTGGAATATGACCTGGCGGCCGGGCGGCGCGGCGACCGCGATGTTCATCTCGAGGCGCGCCTGTGCCGCCTTACCGGGGCCGAGGCCGCCACCGTGGTCAACAACAACGCCGCCGCCGTATTGCTGTGCCTCAACTCCCTGGCCCTGCGCCGCGAGGCGCTGGTGTCGCGCGGCGAACTGATCGAGATCGGCGGCTCGTTCCGTATCCCCGACATCATGGCCCGGGCCGGCGCCAAACTGCGCGAGGTTGGCACCACCAACCGCACCCACACCAAGGATTTCGCCGCCGCCCTAGGAACCAAGACCGGGCTGGTCATGCAGGTTCACACCAGCAACTACACCATCCAGGGCTTTACCGCCGCCGTGGCGACCAAGGACCTGGCGGTCCTGGCCCACGACCACGGTGTGCCGCTATTCGTCGACCTCGGCAGCGGTACTTTGGCCGACCTGCGGACCTACGGCTTGCCTTATGAGCCGACCGCCCAGGAGGCCCTGGCCGCCGGCGCCGACGTGGTCAGCTTCAGCGGCGACAAGCTGCTCGGCGGCCCCCAGGCCGGCATCATGGTGGGCAGCGCCGACTGCATCGACCGCATCAGGCGCAACCCCATGAAGCGGGCGCTCAGGGTCGATAAAATGACTATCGCCGCCCTTCACACCGTGCTCGGCTTTTACGGCGATCCCGACAGCCTGGTCGGGCGGGTACCGGCCTTGCGTCTGCTGGCCCGGTCCTTCGCCGATATTCAGGCGCAGGCCCAACGGCTGGCGCCGATCCTTGGCGCCAAGCTGGACGCGACGGTTGATGTGGTCGATTGCGTCAGCCAGGCGGGTAGCGGCTCTTTGCCCGATAGTGAGATTCCCAGCGCTGGGCTGGCCATCCGGCCCGGTGGCGGCAAACGCGCCGTCAAGGCCCTGGCCGAGCGCTTTCGCCGCCTGCCCGTGCCGGTCATCGGCCGGGTCCGGGACGGCGTTCTGGTATTGGATTTGCGCTGCCTCGAAGACGAGGCCGGTTTTACCGCCCAACTCGATCACCTGGCGGGCGACGGCGTGCCGTGATCGTCGCCACCGCCGGTCACGTGGATCACGGCAAGACGTTGCTGGTCAAGGCGCTCACCGGGGTCGACACCGAGCGCCTGCCGGAAGAGAAGAAGCGCGGCCTGACCATCGAGCCCGGTTTCGCCTATGTCCACCTCGACGGTGGCCATGTGCTCGGCTTCGTCGATGTGCCGGGCCACGAGCGCTTCATCCGCAACATGCTGGCCGGTGTGGCGGCCATCGACTTCGCCTTGCTGGTGGTCGCCGCCGATGACGGCCCCATGCCGCAAACCATGGAGCATCTCGATATCCTTGACCTGCTGGGGGTCAGCCAGGGTGCCGTAGCGGTGACCAAGACCGACCTGGTCGACGGCGACCGGGTGGCCCGGGTCATGGACGAGACCACGGCCTTGCTGGCCGACACCGCCCTGGCGGGCGCGCCGCTATTCCCGCTCAGCGCCGCCACCGGCCAGGGGGTCGAGGCGTTGGAACAGCATCTCACGGCCGCCGCCGCCGGCCAGCGCACCCGCCAAAGCCAGGGCCGGTTTCGCTTCTCCATCGACCGCAGTTTCACCCTTGGCGGTATCGGCCTGGTAGTTACCGGCGCGGTGGTTGCCGGCCGGGCCCGGCGCGACGACCCGTTGATGCTGTCGCCTCTTGGCCTGCCGGTGCGTCTGCGCGGCATTCGCGCCCATGACCACGAGGCCCATGAGGCCGTGGCCGGCCAACGCTGTGCCCTCAACATCGCCGGCCGGGGCCTGGACAAGGATGCGGTCGAGCGCGGCGACTGGATTCTCAATCCGGCGCTCCATGCCCCGGTAACCCGGGTCGATGCCCGCCTGCGCTTGCTCGGCCGCGAACCCCGGGCGCTGAAAAGCGGCACCCCGGTTCACATTCATCTCGGCGCGGCGGAGACCACCGGGCGCGTCCATATCCTCGAAGACACGAGCCTGGCGCCGGGGGATGAGGGGCTGGTGCAACTGGCTCTCGACCGGCCGCTCGGCGCCCTGGGCCGTGACCGCCTGGTGCTGCGCGACAAGTCGGCGCGGCGCACCATGGCCGGCGGCCGGGTGGTCGATCCCTTCGCCAGCGCCCGGGGCCGCACCAAAACGGCACGCTTGGAGCTTCTCGCCGCCATGGATCGGGAAACGCCCGGCGAAGCCTTGGCGGGGCTTCTCGACCTCGCCACCGACGGCGTTAATCTCGACGACTTTGCGCGCGCCTGGAACCTCGAACCGGCGGCGCTGGATGATCTGCTGACTACTCAGATGGCTGTCGTGTTTGCGTTGGATGCCGGCCGCTTCGCGATCAGCGACGAACGCTGGAACGGGGTGCGCCAGGCGATTGTCGCCCGCCTCGAACGCTGGCATGGCCAGCATCCCGCTGATCTTGGGGCCGGGGATCGGGACCTGGCTTCGACCGTCCGTTCACCGACCCTGCGCGCGGCGGTGCTGGATGCCCTGGCCGATGACGGCCAGGTCGTGCGCCGTCATGGCGCCTACGGCTTGGCAACCCACCAGCCGGTCATGGCCGCCGCCGACAGCGCCTTGTGGGACGATCTGCAGCCCCTGCTACGGGAGGATCCGCTGCGGCCGCCGCTGATCCACGCTCTGGCGTCGGCTCTGGCCATGGAGGTGAGCGCGTTGCGCCGGCGGATGGCCGGCCTGGCTCGCTGGGGTCTGGTCGAACAGGTCGCCGACAACCGCTTCTTCGCCGCCGACCAGGTGCGGCAACTCCAGGTCCTGGCCGTGGACGCCGCCAACCGCGCCGAGGACGGCCAGTTTTCCGCCGGCGAATTTCGCGATCTGAGCGGTATCGGCCGCAATCTTACTATCGAGGTGCTGGAGTATTTCGACCGCACCGGGGTGACCAGCCGGGACGGCGAGGGCCGTCGCACGATCCATTCCAACTTCACGTTGCCGGAGGAATGACAAACCTGCATGGATGGTGTTATCGTCGCACCAGTTCGCATGTGCCGAGAGGAGACAGTATATGGGGAGCAATACAGCTGTTGACGCGCAGGTCTTGCGCGAAGAAGTCAAGGCCAAGTACCGGGAGGTCGCCATCGACCCCCATGGCGAATTTCACTTTCATACCGGACGGTTTATGGCCAAGCGCTTGAAGTACGACAGTGCACTGGTCGACCCCATGCCCGATGCGGCGGTGGAATCCTTTGCCGGCGTGAGCAATCCCTTCATCCCTCGTAACCTCGAAGCTGGCGAGCGGGTCGTTGATATCGGCTCGGGCGGCGGTTTCGATTGTTTCTATGCGGCCGGCCAGGTCGGGCCCACGGGCCAGGTGGTCGGCATCGACATGACCGAAGAGATGCTGGCTAAGTCGCGGGCCACGTCCGAGGCCATGGGTCTCGAATATGTCGCGTTCAAGGAAGGTCTGGTTGAGGCCATGCCGGTGGACGATGCCTCGGTGGATGTTGTCATCAGCAATGGTGTCATCAATCTGTGCCCGGACAAGGAACAGGTCTTCGCTGAGATCCACCGGGTGTTGAAGCCCGGCGGCCGGGTCCAGTTTACCGATATTGCCAATGGCGCGCCGGTGCCTGAATCGGCGGGTTCAAATGTCGACTTGTGGGCGGCTTGAATTGCCGGTGGCGTTCCGTGTGAAGGCTGGCGGTCAATGCTTGAAGATAGTGGGTTCGTCGATATCGCCATGAGCGATCCGTTCGACGTCTTCGAAGGTGCGGGGGGCGAACCCAACGCGCGTCTGTTCGAGGTTTTTGGCTACACCTTTATGGGCCGTAAACCCGCCTGATCGGGCTTGGAGATTGAATGGGAGCGGTCCTTGCCGTTGAATGGCGGGGCCCGCTCCCTTTCTTATGGGCGGCGGCCACGGAAGAGTATCGTCCCCGGTGGGGCGCCCGGACTTCAAATCCGGTGGAGGGGCTGAAACACGCCCCTTTGGGTTCGACTCCTACCTCTTCCGCCATAAACCCATTCGCACAGGCCCGCCACCACGCTTTCAAACCATTTCTCACCTTCACATAGACCGGCTATCCCTTTCGCTGTAACCCGCTTGCTTTCGCTGCAACCCGCGTTTACAATGTGGGTAGATTTGTGGGCATATAAAATTGAGATGGCGAAAAAGTTCAACCGGCTCTCAACAAGAATCGACGCAACGACCACCAAGCAAGGGCGATACGCAGACGGCGACGGGCTCTATTTGCAGGTTTCCAGCTTCGACACCAAAGCGTGGCTGTTCCGCTTCACGCTCAATGGCAAGGCCCGTCAGATGGGTTTGGGCTCGGTGCGTACCGTGTCGCTCGCCGAGGCCCGCGATACGGCCAGGGAGTGTCGCAAGCAACTTCGGGATGGCATAGACCCGATCTCCCACCGGCAAGCCGAGAAGGCGGCCAAGCGGCTTGGGGCTGTCAAAGCGATGACCTTCCGGCAATGTGCCGAGGCCCACATAAGCACCCACGGCGCGGCATGGCGGAACATCAAGCACGCGACCCAATGGACCAGTACGCTTGAGAGCTACGTCTACCCGGTAATCGGCGATCTGCCGGTCCAGCACATTGATACCGCCATGGTCATACGAGTGTTGGACCCGATCTGGACGACCAAGACCGAGACGGCAACGCGCGTGCGTGGCCGCATCGAGGTAATCCTAGATTCAGCGAAGGCGCTTGGTTATCTCTCTGGCGAGAACCCGGCACGATGGCGCGGGCATTTAGACAAGCTGCTCCCGAAGCCTCGGAAACTGCGAGAGGTCAAACACCATCCCGCCCTGCCCTACGACGAAATGGGCTCGTTCATGGCGTCGTTGCGAGAGAGCGATAGCACCGGGGCGCGGGGGCTCGAATTCTTAATCTTGACGGCTACGCGAACCGGCGAAGTAATCGGCGCCCGTTGGGACGAAGTGGATTTCGCTGAGAAAATCTGGACGGTTCCTGCCGACCGAACGAAAACGCGGAAGGTTCATCGCATCCCGCTTTCCGCCGACGCGCTCGCCGTGTTGCAGGCCATGAGCGAAGTGCGGCAGTCGGAGTTCATATTCCCCGGCAACCGTTCGGGCCGGCCCCTGTCCAACATGGTCTTCCTGCAACTGCTCAAGCGAATGGATCGCCCCGTGACCGCCCACGGGTTCCGTTCATCGTTCCGCGATTGGGTGGCGGAGCGGACCATCTACCCGAACGACGTTGCCGAAATGGCACTGGCGCACACCGTCTCTGACAAGGTCGAGGCCGCGTATCGCCGCGGTGAACTGCTCGACAAGCGCCGGCACATGATGGACGACTGGGCAGCGTTCTGTAGCCGGCCGCCGATGGCGAAAGGCGAAACAGTCGTTCCGTTGAGGGGGGCATAAATGCCCCCTCTCCCAAAAGCTCAATCAGCCCATGAGACCTTGTGGAACCGGTTGTTGCGCGACTCTACGGGCAAGACGCCATTGCTGAAATTGAGAAAACCAGCCTCGGCAAAATCACCTCTTTCAAGGACGGCAAAACCCTCAAGCAACGCGAACAATTTGTCCACCGAGCCGGCGATAAGATTCTCTTAACTGAGGACGAGCAGAGGCGGGTCGACGCCGAGAAGAAAATCCAATCCGCGCTATCGAAGGGGCAATTGGTGGCGTCCGTGAAATCAGTGAGCGCCGGGGAGTTGACCGTCCCGCCGGAATATTGGAAGGACAAAGATAGGTGGATGACGCTATACACCGGGTTGCTACGCTGGGAAAAGGGCGTGTTCGTCGCCGACGAAGCAAAGACCGGGATATTCGGCACCATCGAGCGCCGCAAGGTGGACAAAATATTCCTTGAAGGGCTCGACGAACACAGCCAATCCGGTCGCGATCTATCGGCCAGCCCAAACGCAGGCAACTATGC
>JAYGEF010000366.1:0-4162 GCA_046582535.1 Alphaproteobacteria bacterium | reverse complement strand
GGTCGCTCAAGCTATCGAGTTCGGCGCCGGCGGTGACCCGACGCTCGGCCAACTGGGCGAGGCGGGCGGTGGCGCCGTGGGCGCGGGCCTGCCACGACTCCAGGTCGGCGGCGATCTTGGCCAGGCGGTCGCCCCGGGCGGCGGCTTCGCGGCGCAGGCGTTCGTACGCGTTAATGCTCTCGGCCAGTTCACCGCGGCCCTCGGTGAGGCGGCCGCGCAGGCCTTCCAACTCGGCCCGGCCGTCGGTGTCGGCAGGCAAGGCGATGCGGGCCTCCTCGGCGGTCTGTAACTGTTGCCTGGCGTCATCGAGGTCGCCGCTGAGACGGCCGGCGGTTTCACTGAGACTGGCCAGCCGCGAGGCGTCGGCGGCGGCGGCGGTGGCGGCTTCGGCGCGGCCGTCGCGGGCAACCGCCAAGACGTCTTCGCCGGCGCGCAGGGCGTGGCGGGCGGCACTCTCCTGGTCGGTGGCGGCGACCACGGCGGCGCGGGCCGCTTCGATTTCGCGGGTTGCCCCGGCCCGGCGCTTTTCGCTGGCTTCGAGTTCGCCGTCGAGGGCCTTGAGCCGGTTGCGCTGGCGTAGCCGGGTGGCGGTCTGGGTGGCGGCGTCGGCGGCGGCGGTCAACCCGTCCCAGCGCCACAGGCCGCCATTGCGGCTGACCAGCCGCTGGCCCTGGGCGAGCGCGCCCTGGAGGCGCAGGCCGTCGTCATCGCTGACCACGCCGATCTGGGACAGCCGGCGGGTCAGGGCAGGCGGCGCCGCCACTACGTCGGCCAGTGACGTGGCGCCCTTGGGTAGAGGCGGCGGGTCACCGGCGCTGTCGAGCCCGCGCCAATGAAGCGGCGCCTTGGTGTCGGACGAGGCCGCCAGATCATCGCCCAGGGCGGCGCCCAGGGCAGTCTCCATGCCGGCCTCGACGTTGATCTGGTCGATCAGGGCCGGCCATTTGTCACTTTTGGCATCATTGTCGCCGCCGTCGAGCAATTCGGTCAGGGCCGCCTGTTCGGCGACCAGGGCGGCGTGGGTGGTCTCGGCTGCCTGTTGGGTGTCGCGCACCGCGCCCACGGCGGTCTGGCTATCGACCCGGCCGGCTTCCGCCTCGGCGACCCGGGCGCGCAAGACTTCGACCTCGGCCTGGGCCGTGACGACCGCCACTTCGGCGTCTTCCAGCACGCCGGTCTGCGTGCTCTGGGCAGCCAACCCGGCGCGCTGACATTCGACCTCGGCGGCCTGGACCTCGAGGCGGTCGATACGCACGGAAAGATCTTCGATCTGGCGATTGAGGGCGCCGCGCCGGGCCTCGCCGGCGGCCAGGTGCCGGGTCAGGGCGTCGACTTCTGCCTCCAGATTGGAGACCCGCTCAGTCGCCTCATCGCGGGCCGTGCCGGCGGCGCTTTCGGCCTCGCCCTCGCCTTCGCGATCGGCGCTGACCGCGGCCCGTTCGGCGGCCAGCTGGGTGGTCGCTTCGGCGGCGTCGTGGGACAGCTCGTTTTCGCGCTCGACATCGGCGTCGATCTGGGCGAGCCGGGATTCGAGGCTGCGCTGGGCATCGGCCAGGCGCCGTTCCTCGGCCTCGAGTTCGACCTGGGCGACTTCGAGCCGGTGCAGGGTGGCGCCGGCGGCGGCTTCGTCTTCGCGGAGCGGCGGCAGGGTGGCGGCGGCGGTGGCCTGGGCGGCGGATGCGGCGGCGACCTCCTGGGTGCGGCCATCGACCGCCCGGCGGGCTTCGGTCAGGGCCTGTTCGGCGGCCCTGACGGCGGCCTCGGCGGAGGCCCAGCGGCGGCCGAGAAGCAGCGCCTCGGCGGCACGGATGCGCTCCCCGATGCGGCGGTAGCGAGTCGCCTGGCGGGCCTGGCGTTTGAGCCCCTGGAGCTGGGTTTCGAACGCTCCCATGACGTCGTCGAGGCGCTCCAGGTTGGTCTCGGCGGCGCGCAGGCGAAGCTCGGCCTCGTGACGCCTGCTATGCAGGCCGGTGATGCCGGCGGCTTCCTCCAGCAGGCTGCGGCGCTGGGCCGGCTTGGCGGAAATCAGCGCACCGATCTCGCCCTGGCCGACCATGGCGGTGCTGCGGGCGCCGGTGGCCTCGTCGGCGAACAGCAGCTGGACATCCTTGGCCCGGGTCTCGCGGCCGTTGATGCGGTAGGTCGAGCCGGAACCCCGGTCGATGCGGCGCGAGACCTCGATCTCCGCTGAATCGTTGAACGCCATGGGCGCGGTGCGGGCGCCGTTATCGAGCAGCAGCTGGACTTCGGCGTGATTGCGCTGGGGCCGCGAGGCGCTGCCGGCGAAGATCAGGTCGTCCATCTCGCGGCCGCGCATCTGGCGCGCCGAGGATTCACCCATGACCCAGCGCAGGGCCTCGACCAGATTGGATTTTCCGCAGCCGTTGGGGCCGACAATACCGGTCAGACCCGTTTCGACCGTAACGTCGGTCGGGTCGACAAAAGACTTGAAACCGATCAGCCGCAGCCGGTTGAAATGCACGCGCCTACCCAGCCGTTATATGTTGGATTCTACCCACTAAACGCCCTTGAGCAGGCGTTCGAAAATCGCCGCGAACTGCTCAAAGGAAAGCGCGCCGGCGTGCTTCTCGCCGTTGATAATGAACGTTGGCGTCGATGCAATGTCGAATTCCTTAGCGCCCTCGATACGGCTCGACAGGATGCTGTCGAACAGTTCCTTGTCGTTGAGGCAACCCTCGATGTCGGCGGTCTTGAGTCCGCCCAGGCGGCCGATGCGGGTCAGCGCCGAAACCGGATCGTCACTGTGGGCCCAACTGGACTGGGTCTTGAACAGGGCTTCGAGGAAGCCGAAAAAGCGGCCGGGACCGGCGCAATGGGCCAGGGCCGAACCGAGCAGGGCCGCCTTGTTGAGGGGAAAGTCGCGATACACCAGCTTGACCTTGCCGGTATCGATGTAGTTGGCCTTGATGGCCGGCAGGGAGTCGGTATGGAACGTCGCGCAGTGCGGGCAGGTCAGCGACGAAAACTCGATCATGGTGACCGGTGCATCGGCGGCGCCCATTACCAGTTGGTCGGCGACTTCCGCGCCGGACCCGTGGTGGGCGCGCGCGGTGGTCGCCAGGCCGATGGTGACCAGGCCGAGGGCGGCAAGGGCGTCCCGGCGGTTAATGGTGCGATGCTTGATGGGCGGTGTTTTCATGATGGTGCGAGTATACCGGCGGCGCCAACGGCTCTCAAGCAATCGTCGTGCTCAATCTTCCTTTCCCAGCACCTCGTGGCCGAGCCGCGCCAGGGCTTTACGCAGCGCCGGGTCCTCGGTGTCGGCCAGGCGATTTTCCAGGTCCTTGGCGTCGTCGGGGCTCAAGGTCTTGGTGCGGCGTGGGTTTTTCTTGGGTCGCGGGGGCAGGGGGCCCTGGGTGATAGCCAGGCGGGTGACCGCGCGATAGCCGAAGTAGGTGGCGATGCGCTCCAGCACCACGGGCTCAAGATGTTTAAGTTCAAGCGCCCAACCGCCGCTGACCCGCACATCGAGGGTGCCGTCGCGCCCGAGTCGCTCAGGCGCTGTATTGTCCGCCAGGGGTTGACCGACGATGTCGGGCCAGTCGTTGAGAACACCGCTTTGGGCGAAACCGCGCTCGCGGAACAGGGGCTTGGTCACCGACGGCAGGGCGGCGGCCAGGGCCCGTGGTCCATGCGGTTTTTTCGATCTTCGTCCACTTTTCGATTGGGCCATGAATTCTCCCGGGTGCCGCCGGCGGTTCGGCTGTGGCACAGTGGAGACTATACCAAGGAACGGTGATATGCGATGGCCGACCCCCGGCATGCCAAACGACTGCTTGCCTGGTACGATCAGTACCGGCGCGACCTGCCGTGGCGTGCGGCGCCCGGCGCGGCGCCCGACCCCTATGGGGTGTGGCTCAGCGAAATCATGCTGCAGCAGACCACTACGGCGACAGTCGCGCCCTACTATAAAGCGTTCCTGGCGCGCTGGCCGACCATTGATGATCTGGCCCGGGCCGACCTCGACGATGTACTCCACGCCTGGCAGGGCTCGGGCTACTACGCCCGCGCCCGCAACCTGCACAAATGCGCCGTTCAGGTGGCGGGCGACTATGGCGGGCGGTTTCCCGACAGCGAAGCCGGGCTGCGGGCCCTGCCGGGCATCGGCGCCTACACCGCCGCCGCCATCGCCGCCATCGCC
>JAYGEF010000348.1:0-2156 GCA_046582535.1 Alphaproteobacteria bacterium | reverse complement strand
CGTGTGCTCTTCCGATCTGTAGGTGTAGTTGCGGAAATCGGCGCCTTCGTCAACGAAGCGCTGGCCTCGGGCGTTGAGGATGATACCCATGGGATAGCTGTGTTTCTGAAAGCCGTCGCCGACCGCCAGGTCGCCGAACTCGGGCGCGTCGCGGTCCCAGGCCACCGCGTGACAGCCCGACCAGTTGCCGTAGGACGCGGCGCCGATGTCGAGGGCCATGCGAATGCCGTCGCCGGTGTTGAATCGGCTGCCCCGGACCTTGGCCAGGTCCCAGCCCGGCCCGAGGTAACGGGTGCGCCATTCCGGGTTGGCTTCGAAGCCGCCGCAGGCCAGAATCACGGCCTTGCCTCGGGCCTCGATGGTGCGCCCCTCGTGGCGCAACGCTACGCCGTGAATGCCCTCGTCGTCAGCCAATAGCCGCTCGGCGCGGGCGCCGTAATGGATGGCGATGCCGGCTTTGGCCGCGGCCCGTGTCCAGGCCTCGATCAGGCCCTCGCCGCCGCCCGAAGCCTCTACCGTGAGGCCGCCCCAGAACCGGAAACGGCCGTCGACCCGGTAGGCCTGGCGGCGGTACATGGGGGCGAAGCGGATGCCCAGACCGCGCATCCAGCGCAGGGTCTCCCGGCTTTGGTTGACCAGGGATTCGACCATGTCGGCGTTGGCGCGGTAGCCGGTGACCCGGAACATATCGTCGAAGAACTGGTCCGACGAGTAGGCGCCGAAATCAGTTGTGGCAATCTCGTCGTCGGTAAGCTCCGGGATCAAGGCGCGCAGGTCGTCGACCCCGTCGTAGACCACCCGCATGGCGCCGGCGGTAAACCGTGTATTGCCGCCAGCCTCGGCCACGGGCGCGCGCT
Organism: Alphaproteobacteria bacterium; assembly: GCA_046582535.1. Taxonomy (GTDB): domain Bacteria; phylum Pseudomonadota; class Alphaproteobacteria; order JAAXGF01; family JAAXGF01; genus JAYZAP01. Next base: position 1,299 of record JAYGEF010000348.1, on the reverse strand, counting down.
CCAACATGACCGCCGATGCACCGCTCTCACGCGCCGCGAATGCGGCGGCAAAGGCGGCATTGCCGGCGCCGACCACGATGACATCGGCTTTAATGGAATCCACAATCACTCCCCGTCTCTTGGCCGAATGAGTATGTGCGCAATCGCGGGGACTCCGCTACAACCCCTTGCTATGTCGAACATAAGGAAGCTGTCCCTCATGCGGCCACTTGAAGAGTTTCCCTTGTCGGCGCGCCGCCGGGTCGAGTTCGTGCTGTGCGACATCGACGACACCCTAACTCTCGGCGGCAGGCTGCCCGGCGTTGCCTACATGGCCCTGGAGCGGCTGCGCCAGGCCGGGTTTCGCGTGGTGCCGGTGACCGGCCGGCCCGCCGGGTGGTGCGATCATATCGCGCGCCTGTGGCCGGTCGACGGGGTGGTCGGCGAGAATGGCGCGTTCTATTTCCATTACGACGAAGGCAGCCGCTCCATGGTCCGGCGCTATTGGCGAAATGATGCGGAGCGTAGCGCCGACCGCCGCCGACTCGATGCCTTGGCGGACGAGATTATTGCCGCCGTGCCGGGCGCCTCCGTGGCCGCCGATCAGGCTTATCGCGAGTGTGACCTGGCGATCGATTTTTGCGAGGATGTGGCGGCGCTGCCGCCCGCCGATGTGGATCGCATCATCGCCCTGTTCGAGGCCGCCGGGGCCCGGGCCAAGGTGAGCTCGATCCATGTCAACGGCTGGTTCGGCGACTACGACAAGCTGTCCATGACTCGAAAGCTGTTCGGCGAGGTGTTCGGCGTCGACCTCGACGCCGTGCGAGACCAGGTCGTGTTCGTTGGCGATTCACCCAATGACGCACCCCTATTCGACTATTTTCCCAATGCCGTCGGCGTCGCCAACGTCGCTGATTTCGCCGGGCGCCTCGATGCCGAGCCGGCCTGGGTCACGACCGCCCGGGGCGGCGACGGTTTTGCCGAATTGGCGGCGGCGCTCCTTGACGGTCGCTAGATGATGGCGTGGCGAACTTTGGCCGAGACCCATTCACTGACGATAACGGCGACCAGGATAACGATTAGGATGACCGTGACCTGGGTCCAGGTAACGGTGTCGATTGAAGAACTCAACTGAAGGCCAATGCCGCCAGCGCCGACCAGGCCGAGCACCGTCGATTCGCGAATGTTGATGTCCCAGCGGAACACCGAGATACCGGCGAAAGCCGGCAGGATCTGCGGCACGATTCCATAATTCAGGATCTGCGGGCCGCTGGCGCCGGTTGCGGTGATCGCCTCGACCTGGTCTTTATCAATTTCCTC
>JAYGEF010000283.1:0-20115 GCA_046582535.1 Alphaproteobacteria bacterium | reverse complement strand
CTCGCGTGGTTTTGGGAGGGACGCGAAGGGTCAGCGGCCCCCGTCTTCGCCCGGCGCCGCCCCGGCGCGGCGCGGCGTTGCCAGGCTTCCGGCCCGTGGTATAGTTCCGGCGATCTTGTCGTCACGGCATTGCGGGTGCGCACATGACATCTCCAGGGCGGGTTCTTCGCCGCATCGGCCGCGTCTCACCGGCGCGCCGCGATTTGTTCGCCGGCGTGTGAGGGGCGCGTTATGGGGCGAAAGATCATCCTGGCCATCGAAGATTTTATGCTCGCGCTCGAATCCCGTATGGCCAATGCCCTGGTCTGGGTTTGCTGGGCCTGCGGCATTTCGTCCGACGATGTGGAGCGGGTCCGCGAGGCGCAGAAGAAAACCGGGCGCACGGTCGTCATGCCGACAAATCCGCACCATCCGCCGCAACCGAAAATCCGCCATTCGGATGACATGTCGTAGGCCCGCTGACCGGTTCTGTTGAACCTTGGAAAGACCGCTCAAAGCCGTCCACACGCGGAAAAGCCCCGCCAACCAACACCCAGCATCTAGCGATTGTTTTATCCACAGCCGCAATATGTAGTATAACTACATGTAGTGGTTCGTCAGATTTTTGCACAAAATATGTTGCGTTAACCCACATATTGTGGTCTTCTCGTCTTCCGCCACTAGATAACGCGAGACGGCCAAAATTCACCATTCGGGGGGCCGGACGCGCGGGTAAGCAGGGGCAGTAGTTTTCAGGGGGTTTGGTTATGCGTGTCGAGAGGCGGTTTACGGCTGACGGGAAGTCACCTTATAGCGGCATTGAGTTTCGCTCCATCACCAGTGAGATCCGTAATCCCGACGGCTCAACGGTGTTCCGCCTTGAAGACGTCAAAGTCCCGGCCAAGTGGTCCCAGGTGGCCAGCGACATCATCGCCCAGAAGTATTTCCGCAAGGCCGGCGTGGCCAAGCGCCTGTGCGCCGTCGAGGAGAGCAATGTGCCGCGCTGGCTGTGGCGCAGCGAGCCCGATGTCGACGCTCTGGCCGAGCTCGACGAGGACGCCCGCTACGGGGCCGAGGATTCCGCCACCGATGTGTTCGACCGTCTCGCCGGCACCTGGACATACTGGGGCTGGAAGGCCGGCTACTTCGATGCCGAGGTCGATGCCCAGGCCTATTACGACGAAATGCGCTTCATGCTGTGCACCCAGATGGCGGCGCCCAACTCACCGCAATGGTTCAACACCGGGCTCCATTGGGCCTACGGCATCGACGGGCCGGCCCAGGGTCATCACTACGTGGATTTCCAGACCGGCGAGCTGACCGCGTCCAAGTCGTCCTACGAACATCCCCAGCCCCACGCCTGCTTCATCCAGAGCGTCAACGACGACCTGGTCAACGAAAACGGCATCATGGACCTGTGGGTCCGCGAGGCGCGATTGTTCAAGTACGGCTCGGGCACCGGAACCAATTTCTCGGCCCTGCGCGGCGGCGGCGAGGACCTCTCCGGCGGTGGCCGCTCGTCGGGCCTCATGAGTTTCCTCAAGGTCGGCGACCGGGCCGCCGGCTCGATCAAGTCGGGCGGCACCACGCGGCGCGCCGCCAAGATGGTGATTGTCGATGTGGATCACCCGGACATCGAGGATTTCATCAATTGGAAGGTGATCGAAGAGCAGAAGGTGGCGGCCATGGTTGCCGGCTCCCAGCTCTGCGCCAAGCATCTTAACGCCGTCATGAAGGCCTGCCGCGGCGATGAAGACAACGACGACCGGTTCTCGCCGGCCAGCAACCCCGAGCTTCGGACCGCCATGCGCGAAGCCCGCAAGGCGCTGGTGCCGGAAAACTATATCCAACGGGTCACCCAATTCGCCCGCCAAGGCTATACCGCCATCGACTTCCCGACCTACAACACCGATTGGGATTCGGAAGCCTACATCACCGTCTCGGGCCAGAACTCCAACAACTCGGTGCGGGTCACCGAGGCGTTCATGCGCAGCACCCTGGAGGATGGCGACTGGGACCTAATCCGGCGCACCGACGGCAAGGTCCACAAGACCGTGCCGGCCCGTGAGCTGTGGGAACAGATCGCCTATGCCGCCTGGGCTTCGGCCGATCCCGGCATCCAGTACGACAGCACCATCAACGACTGGCACACCTGCCCGGAGTCGGGCCGCATCAACGCCTCGAACCCGTGTTCCGAGTACATGTTCCTCGACGACACCGCGTGCAATCTGGCGTCGCTCAACCTCCAGACCTTCGTCCACGCCGACGGTTCCTTCGACCACGAGACCTTCAGCCATGCGGTGCGCCTGTGGACCATCGCCCTCGAGATCGCCGTGGTCATGGCCCAGTTCCCGTCATCGGAGATCGCCCGGCGGAGCTACGACTTCCGCACCCTGGGTCTCGGCTTCGCCAACATCGGCGGCCTGCTCATGGCTTCGGGTCATGGTTACGACAGCGACGAAGGACGGGCCATCTGCGGCGCCATCAGCGCCCTCATGACCGGCGCGTCCTACGCCACCTCGGCGGAGATGGCGGGCGAGCTCGGCGCCTTTCCCAAGTTCGAAGCCAACCGCGACTCCATGTTGGCGGTCATACGCAACCACCGCCTCGCCGCCTATGGCAAGAGCGAGGGCTATGAGGGACTGTCGGTGCCGCCGGTACCGCTGGACTCCGCCAACTGCCCGGACAAGAGCATTGTCGGCGCTGCCTGCAAGGCCTGGGATAGCGCCCTGGAGCTGGGCGAAGCCCACGGCTATCGCAACGCCCAGGCCACCGTGGTCGCCCCCACCGGCACCATCGGCCTGGTCATGGACTGCGACACCACGGGCATCGAGCCCGACTTCGCCCTGGTCAAATTCAAGAAGCTGGCCGGCGGCGGCTACTTCAAGATCATCAACCGGACCGTGCCGAAGGCCCTCGCCACCCTGGGCTACGACGCCGGACAGATCGAGGAAATGGAGCGCTACGCGGTCGGCCACGGTACCCTGGCCGGCGCCCCCGGAATCAATCATGACAGCCTGCGCGAGCGCGGCTTCACCGCCGCCACGATTGATGCCCTGGAGGCGACCCTGGTCAGCGCCTTCGATATCAAGTTCGCCTTTAACAAGTGGACCCTGGGCGAAGAGTTTTGCATCAAGGTGTTGGAGTTCACCACCGCTCAGCTCGACGATCCAAGCTTCAACATGCTGGCCGAGATGGGCTTCGCCAAGAGCGACATCAACGACGCCAATGTCTACTGCTGCGGCGCCATGCCCCTGGAAGGCGCGCCTCACATTGCCGAGGCACATCTGTCGGTGTTCGATTGCGCCAGTCCCTGCGGCCGCATCGGCAAGCGCTTCCTGTCACCGGAAAGCCATATCCATATGATGGCGGCATCCCAGCCCTTCATCTCAGGGGCAATTTCCAAGACCATCAACATGCCGGGCATTGCCACGGTGGAAGACTGCAAGGACGCCTATCACTTGGCGTGGCAACTGGGTCTCAAGGCAATTGCCCTTTATCGCGATGGCTCGAAACTGTCCCAGCCCCTGAGCGCGCTGACCCTGGACGACGATGACGACGACATGCTCGACGAGGCCGAGGTCACGCCCACCACCGAGCGCGTGGTCCGGGTCATCGAACAGCAGATGCATGCCCGCCGGCGCCTGCCCGCGCGACGTCGCGGCTACACCCAGAAAGCTATCGTCGGCGGCCACAAGGTCTATCTCCGGACCGGCGAGTTCGACGACGGCAGCATCGGTGAAATCTTCCTCGACATGCACAAGGAAGGCTCCGCCTTCCGGGCCATGATGGACAGCTTCGCCATCGCCATCTCCATGGGCCTGCAGCACGGCGTGCCCCTGGAAGAATTTGTCGACGCCTTCACCTTCACCCGGTTTGAGCCGGCAGGCTTGGTCGAAGGCAACGAGGCGATCAAGATGTCGACCTCGATCCTCGACTACATTTTCCGTGAATTGGCTATCTCGTACCTGGGCCGCAGCGATCTGGCCCATGTGGAACCGGACGACCTGCTTCCCGACAGCATCGGTGGCGCCTCGAGCCCGGCGACCATGGGGGGTGCCGAGAAATCCACCTCTAATGAGGTGGCGGAGCTTGAAAAGGCAATGATGCGGGTGACCAGCAATGGTTACGTCCGCTCGGGCCTGCGCCTGGTTCAAGGCGGCGGCGCGGCGACCGCCGTGGCGGTTGACGTCGCCGTGCCCACCGAGGGCGAGACCATGGTCATGGAGACGACAGAGATAACGACCCGACCGAAGGTCGATGAAGTCCGCGAAGCGCGGATGAAAGGTTACGAAGGAGACGCCTGCAACGACTGCGGCTCCTTCACGCTGGTTCGCAACGGGACGTGCCTGAAGTGCGATAGTTGCGGCTCTACGAGCGGTTGTTCGTAGCGCCCTCTATGGCGGGTCTCAGGGTTGTCCGTCCTGTTGCGACACCCGCGGCGTAAACCTTGGACGGTTACGTCGCGGACTACATGGTGTGTCCTCCCTGACTTACGGGGCGCGCGCCCGGAGCGCCCCGTTTTTTTTGCGCCCATTTTGTTGGTATAACGACGGTCATGGACCTCACCGACTTCTCGACGTTGACCTTCGATTGTTACGGCACCCTGATCGATTGGGAGAGCGGCATTCTCGCCGTACTTCGCCCGTGGGCGGCGAGGCACGGGATCGACGCCGACGACGATACCCTGCTCGAATCCTTCGGTCGCCATGAGACCCGCGTCCAGCAGGCGACGCCGGCCATGCTCTATCCCGATGTGCTGCGCCAAACCATGCGCGCCATCGGCGCCGAGTTCGGCCACGACGCCTGGGCCGACGAGGCCGATGCCCTGGGCAACTCGGTCAAGGACTGGCCGGCCTTTCCCGACTGTGTCGAGGCCCTGGCCTATCTCAAGCAGAACTACAAGCTGGTGGTGCTGTCGAATATCGACAATGAGTCCTTCGCCCACTCGAACCGGCGTCTGGGCGTCGAGTTCGATGCCGTGGTCAGCGCCGAGGATGTCGGCAGCTACAAACCCAACCCGGACAACTTCACCGCCCTGATCGCCCGGCTATCGGGTATGGGGGTCAAGCCGGGCGACGTGCTGCATACGGCTCAAAGCCTCTATCACGACATCGCGCCGGCCCGTGACATCGGCCTCAAGACCTGCTGGATCAACCGCCGCCACGGCAAATTCGGCACCGGCGCCACACCGCCCACCGCCGCCTGGCCCGACATGGAAAAACGAAGCATGGCCGACCTGGTCCGCGCTCATCGCCTTGAAGCTCAGGTCAAAGGCTAAAGCCCCAGTTCTCCCTGGGTCGCCGGCATGGCGCCTTCGTGCTTGAGCAGCCACTCCTTGCGGTGAAGACCGCCGCCATAGCCCGTGAGCGATCCGTCGGCGCCGATGACCCGGTGGCAGGGAATGACAATGCTCACCGGATTGCTGCCGTTGGCCAGACCCACCGCGCGGGACGCGCCGAGGCCGCCCAGATCTTTAGCCAAAGCGCCGTAGGACGTCGTCTCCCCGGCCGGGATATCACGCAAGGCTTTCCACACACGTTCTTGAAAAGGCGTGCCGCGAGTCTCGGTGAGAATGTCGTCAACACCAGTGATATCGCCTTCAAAATAGGCCTCAATCCGTCGGCGAAGCCCCTGGGGTACCGGCCGTTCGACGATATCGATATCGTCGAAGCGACGTCCCAGCAGTTTTCGCATGCGGTCTTCGTAGTCGCCGAAATCGAGCACGCAGAGCGCGTCACCATTGACCATCATCAGCACTTCGCCAATTGGCGATGGTATGCTCTCGTAATGCAGTGTCGTGGTCATGGCGGCTATCCTCCCGCGCCGGCAGAGGCCCAAAGATGCATGGTGGCATAGGCCCGACACGGACGCCATGCTTCAGCCCGGGCGGTGAGCTGTGGGTGGCTCAAAGACTCGCCCCGAGCCTCGAAGGCACGCACCAAGCCGAGATCGCCAATGGGAAACGCGTCGGCCAGCCCGAGACCTCGCATGGCAATGTAATTTGCGGTCCATGGTCCAATTCCCGGCAGCGCACACAGTCCTTCGACGAAGGAGTCCAGATCTTCGACATCGCCTAACACCACATCGCCACTGGCGACAGCCGCGGCGAAACCATTGATGGTCCGGGCCCGCTTGCCCGGCATGCCCGTCGAAGCGACATCGGCCTCGGCAAGTTTCTCGGGAGTCGGAAATACGTGGGTCAGGGTGTCGTCGCCGCCAGGCATTGGCGTGCCGAACCGGGTGGCAATGCGGCCGGTCACCGTGGTCGCCCCGGCGACGCTAACCTGTTGGCCGACGATGGCGCGAATGGCCAGCTCGAAGATGTCCCACGCCTTGGGCACACGCAACCCCGGCAGGGCGGCAACCAGGGGCGCCAGCATGGGGTCGGCGCTGAGCTGACCGTCGATAACCGCGGGGTCCGCATGGAGATCAAACTGGCGGTGTAGGCGATCCGACAAATCACCAAGTGGCTGATCACAGGACAACAGAAGGGCATGGCCATGCGGCGCCAGGCGCGCTTCAATTATGGCAGGGCCTTTACCAGTGGTGATGCTGCGCCGGTAGCAATCCCCGACCACCGCCTCGACCCCCGGAATGGCTCGGGCGCCGAGGAAGGACAGCATCCACGGCCAGGGATAGGGTGGCCGGAAGGGCAGTTCGAGTGTGTGGCTTCCGCTCATGGGCCTTTTATAGCCCAGTCACCCCTCGCCTTCTGTCCGATTCAGGACCGCGTAGCGGATTCATACAATCGGTCATAAAGTATGACCGATGGGCGTTCACTCGCCACGCAGGCTTCCGCCGAACGATCGGCGAAGCGCGGTCGCGCTTGCCAATAGTCATCATGAGTCATTCATGATGACTATTGGTGTCAGTCCTCGCCCTTGGGCTTGGGCGGCATCTGGACGCGAATATGGACATCCTTGAGCGCCGGATCGTCCACGGGCGCCGGTGCCCCCATCATCAGGTCCTGGGCCTGCTGGTTCATGGGGAACAGGATGACCTCGCGAATGTTGGGCTCATCCGCCAACTGCATAACGATGCGATCGATGCCCGGCGCGATGCCGCCATGGGGCGGCGCGCCATACTGGAACGCCTGAAGCAACCCGGGGAACTCGGCCTCCACGGTCTCGGCCGAATAGCCGGCAATCTCAAACGCCTTGTACATGACCGCCGGCAAATGGTTCCGGATGGCGCCGCTGGACAGCTCAATGCCGTTGCAGACGATGTCGTACTGGAACGCCAGAACGTCGAGCGGGTCCATGGTCTCCAAGGCTTCGATGCCGCCCTGGGGCATGGAAAACGGGTTGTGGCTGAACTCGATTTCGCCGCTCTGCTCGTTGCGCTCGAACATGGGGTAATCGACGATCCAGCAGAACCGGAAGGCGTCGGGCTCGATCAGGCCCAGTTCCTCGCCCAGTCTGTCGCGGGCAGCGGCGGCAAATTGGGAAAATTTCCCAGGCACGCCGCAGACGAAGAATATCGCGTCGCCGTCTTCCAGGTCCAGTTGGTTTCGCAGATTTTCCGTCCGCTCCGGACCAATGTTCTTGGCCACGGGGCCGGCGCCCTCGGCGTCACGGAAGATAATGTACCCCAGACCCGGCTGCCCTTCGCCCTGAGCCCAGCTGTTCATTCGGTCACAGAACGCCCGGCTGCCACCCTTTGGCCCCGGAATGGCGTACACCCGAACCTTATCGTCGCCGGCGATCATGGAAGCAAAAACCTTAAAGCCGGAACCCTCGAAGCTGTCGGTGACGTCGCGCATCTCCAGCGGATTGCGCAGATCGGGCTTGTCGCTGCCGTATTTGAGCATGGCGTCGGCGTAGGTGATGCGTGGGAACGTGGGCCCGGTCACCTTGCGGTCGCTGAATTCCTCGAACAAGCCGACGAACAGCGGCTCGAGGGCGGCGAAGACGTCCTCCTGCTCGACGAACGACATCTCCACATCGAGTTGGTAGAACTCACCCGGCGAACGGTCGGCGCGGGCGTCTTCATCGCGAAAGCACGGGGCGATCTGAAAATAGCGGTCGAACCCCGACATCATGATCAGCTGCTTGAACTGCTGGGGCGCCTGGGGCAGCGCATAGAACTGGCCCGGATGCAGCCGGCTCGGCACCAGAAAATCGCGCGCGCCTTCCGGCGAGCTGGCGGTCAGAATCGGCGTCTGAAACTCGGTGAAACCCTGCTCGATCATGCGCAGGCGAATGCTGGCGATGATCGCCGAGCGCAGCATGATGTTGCGGTGCATTTTTTCCCGGCGCAAATCGAGGAAGCGGTAACGCAGGCGGGTCTCCTCGGGATACTCCTGATCGCCATGAACCTGCAACGGCAGCATGTTGGCTGTCGATTGAACGTAGAACTCGTCAATCGATAACTCGACCGCGCCGGTGGTTAGATTGGAATTAATCGTATCGGCGCTGCGCTTCACCACCTTACCGGTGATGGTGACGACGCTTTCTGGGCTCATTCTCTCGACTGCCACGAAATGTGTGCCCTCAGTATCGACGACGCACTGGGTAATTCCGTAGTGGTCACGTAGATCCAGAAACAACAGGTTTCCATGGTCGCGTATGCGGTGGACCCAGCCGGAAAGCCGGACCACCTCGCCCACATGTTCGGGCCTCAAATCGTCGCACGTGTGGGTCCGGTACGGATGCATGCCAATGTCCTGTTCGATAGTCGCCGCTGGTCGCGCCAAAGCGCCCCGCTGGTGGAAGCGGAAAAGCGCATGGAACGGGGCCTGTTGTCAAGAACAGCCACATAATTTGGCATTAACTTCGCGCCGGGCTATAGATACGCCATGACAGCCACTTTGATTACCACCTCCGAAGAACTCGCTGATCTATGCCAGCGTCTGGCGACGGCCGACTATGTCACCGTCGATACGGAATTCATGCGCGAGAGCACCTTTTGGCCCATTCTGTGCCTGGCGCAGATTGCCGGTCCCGACGACGCGGTTGCCATCGACACCCTGGCACCGGGCATGGATCTGAGCCCGCTGTTCGACCTGATGGCCAACGAGAGAGTGGTCAAGGTGTTCCACGCGGCGCGCCAGGACATCGAAATTTTCCACCACCTGGATGGCCGTATTCCAACACCGTTGTTCGACAGCCAGGTCGCCGCCATGGTCTGCGGCTTTGGCGATTCGGTGTCCTATGAGGCGTTGGCCTCGAAACTCGCCAAGGCGCGGATCGATAAGTCTTCGCGCTTCACCGATTGGTCGCACCGGCCCCTGACCGAGCGCCAACTCGAATATGCCATCGACGATGTGACCCACCTTCGGGTGATCTACGAGCGCCTTGCCGGCCAGCTTGAAAAGTCCGGCCGCACCGCCTGGGTGGCAGAGGAAATGGCCGTGCTCAACGATCCCGCCATCTACGAACAGCACCCGGACAACGCCTGGCGCCGGCTCAAGTCACGGTCGACCGATGGCCGCTTTCTCGCCGTGTTGGGCGAAGTCGCCGCCTGGCGTGAGCGCGAGGCCCAGTCCCGTGATCTGCCGCGCAACCGGGTGGTGCGCGACGAATCACTGATGGAGATCGCCGCTCGCAAACCGGCCACGGTCGATGAACTTGCCCGCACCCGCGGTGTCAGCCACAAATTGGCCGCGGGGGTCATGGGCGACGGACTCCTGGCCGCTATCACAAAGGGCAAAGCCGTGCCCGAGGCCGACTGGCCCAAGGTCAAGCAGTCAAGACCGCCGTCCCGCGGCATCGGGCCGGTGGTCGAGCTTCTCAAGGTGCTGTTGAAGATCAAATGCGATGAAAACGACGTCGCCCAGCGCCTGGTCGCCAACACCGCCGATCTCGAACGCATCGCCAGCGGCGACGGCGCCGACGTCAAGGCTCTTCACGGCTGGCGCCGCGAGTTGTTCGGTGAAGACGCCCTCGCCCTCAAAGCCGGCAAGGTCGCACTATCAATACGGAACAACCGCATTCACGTCGAGCACCACTAGAAAGACCCTGGGTAGTTGCCGCCGTCGAGCAGCAGGTTCTGGCCCGTGATGTAGCTCGCCTGGGCGCTGCACAGGTAGGCGCAGGCGTCGCCGAACTCCTCCGGCGTGCCGAAGCGGCCGGCCGGGTTTGCCGCGGCGCCCTCGGCGAACAACTCGTCATACGGCCGCCCGGATTTGTCGGATGCATACCGGTATCCCGAGCGCAGCCGGTCGGTGTCGAATGGTCCCGGCAGCAAGCCGTTGATGGTGACGTTGTGGCGCACGGTCTTGCGTGCGACGCCGGCGGTGAAGCCGGTGAGCCCGCTACGAGCCCCGTTCGACAGGCCGAGAACGTCAATCGGCGCCTTTACCGAGCTTGAGGTGATGTTGACGATGCGCCCGAAGCCGCGCTCGATCATGCCGTCGACCGTGTCCTTTATGAGAAAGATCGCGGTCAGCATGTTGGCGTCAATGGCGCTGATCCACGTCTCGCGATCCCAGTCGCGGAAGTCGCCGGGCGGCGGGCCGCCGGCATTGTTGATCAGGATATCGGGCGCGGGACAGGCGGCGAGCAGGGCGGCGCGGCCTTCCGGCGTGGTCACGTCCATGGCCACGGTAGTGACCTCGACCCCGTGGGCCTCGCGGATTTCCGCCGCCGTGGCTTCGAGGACGTCCGAGTTGCGGCTGTTGATGGTGACGTGAACACCTTCGCGGGCCAGGGCCATGGCGCAGCCGCGCCCTAACCCCTTGCTCGAGGCGCAAACAATCGCCTTCTTACCGGCTATTCCAAGATCCATTTCTTCTCTCCCTACTGTCGGTTATCAAGATCATCCAAAACCTGTCGCGCCAAGGGCACGGTTATATTGCGTCGATTTGCCAGGGCTGCCTCGTCAAGCGCCGTGACCAGACGCCGCGCCGCTTCAAACGAGCGCTCCATACGGGCCAGCAGAAACTCGACGACGCCGTCACTGACACGGAGCTGGCGGTCGTCAAACAGCTTGATCAACAGCGCCGCGATAAGGCCGTCGTCGGGCGGGCCGATGGCAACCGCCGGCGCGGCCACCAGGCGCGAGCGCAAATCGGCAAGACTCAGCGACCAGCGCGCCGGCGGCGTGGCGGCGTTAATCAGCAACTGTCCGCCAGCTTCAGCGGCGACATTGTAGAGATGCATCAACGCGGCTTCGTCGGTGACGTGGTCGCCGCCCTCGACCACGGCGCAGGAGCCCTCGCTCAACAACGCGCCCGGCGCCGCGCCGGAAAGCTGGTCGGCGGCGACCGTTCGGGCGCCGCTTCGCGCTTGCCAGACATGGGCCAAATGGGTCTTACCGCAGGCCGGCGGGCCATGGACAACCAAGGCCGGCGCCGGCCACGCCGGCCAGCGATCAACCCACATGACCGCGTCGCGATTACACGGCGCAATCAGGAAATTATCGGCATCGAAGGCGGCGCGATGGCCAAGGTCGAGAGCGAGCTGCGTCACGATGGCGGGCCACCATCCTCATCAACACCCCCATCATGGCCGAGATAGACCGGACTGGCCTGATAGCGCTCAGCAGCGAACCGCACCAGCACGCCGATCACCGCCGTCGCCGGCACGGCGAGCAGCATGCCCACGAAGCCGAATAAGGCGACACCGGCGAGAGCGCCAAAAATGATCCATACCGGATGCAGGCCAACCCGCTCACCAACCAGTTTAGGCGACAGAATATTACCCTCGACCACCTGGCCGATGCCGAAAATTACGGCAACCACACCAACCCACAGCAGATCATCAAACTGCAACAGGGCGAGTGTCACGGCGGTAACAAATCCGGTAATTGCGCCGACATAGGGGATGAAGGAGAGAGCGCCGGCCATCAGTCCGACAACCAGGCCGAAATCCAACCCCACCAGGGTCAGACCGATACCATAATAGGTCATGAGGATAAGGCAGATCAGTCCCTGGCCGCGAACGAACCCCGCCAGAGTGTCATTGATTTTGCCAAGCTGGACACGAATTTCCGGTGCGTGCCGGCGCGGCAATAAGGTATCGACCCGGGTGACGATGTGGTCCCAGTCGCGCAACAGATAGAACGTGACGATGGGCGTAATGAACAGCAGCCCCACGAAATTGATCAACGCCAGGCCGGATCGCCAGATCCCCGTGCCGAGCCCCATGGCCCAGGCGGCGAGATTGTCCGTGAAGCCGGCAAGAGCCTCCCGGGCACGCTCCAACTGGTCCGGCTCAAGGCTTGCGAACAGCGTCTCCGAGAGGGTGAGCAAATATTCGCGTATGGAATCGGCGATGGCCGGCACCCGCGAAATCAGGTCGATCAATTGCTGGTAGATCACCGGCAAGAGCAGGAACAAGGTGCCGACGGTGACAATGACAAACAGAATGGTGATGACCACCGTGGCCATGGTGCGCGACAGGCCGGCGTCTTCCAGCCGGTCGGCGACCGGGTCGAGCCCGTAGGCCACCGCCATGCCCGCCACGAAGGGCAACAGCATGTCGCGGAGCAAAAACAGCAGAACGCCGAAGACCAGCAGCCCGCCAAGCCAAAAGCCGATTTGGGCGCGTGTGGTCATTGCTTGATCTCCGCCTGTCCGATGATACGCATCCATCCCATCATATAACTCGCCCCTGACACCAATGCCGCCGCCGCCACTACATATATTTGTATTATTTCCGCGCCTTCAACCGTCACGCCAAATCCCAGCCTGCCCAACACCATCATGGCAAGGATGATTTGCGCGACGGTGTTCACCTTGCTGACCATCAGCGGCTTGATCCTGAACGAGCGCGTCAGCAACCACAACAGCAAGGCGCCGCCGACAATCAAAAGGTCACGAAAGACCACAAGCAGGACGAGCCACAAGGGAAGCTGCCCCACGGCGCCCAACACCACGTAGACACTCGCCAACAGCGCCTTGTCGGCCAGGGCGTCGAGATAGGCGCCGAGTATGGTCGCGCTGTCGAATCGCTTGGCGATGAAGCCATCGATGGCATCGGACATGGCGGCCATGGAGAACGCCCAGAACGCCCACACCACGGCATCCGTGAGAATGAGCCAGATCACCACCGGGGTGCTCAGCAGCCGCCCGAGGCTGATGACGTTGGGCAGGTTCACTCGATTATGACGGGTTCGGGCTGGTCGACTTCAAAGCCTCGGCGATGGAGAATCCATAGGTCCGCTTCCCGTGACAGCACCAGATTGTCACGCGCCAGGGCGGCGGCCAGTTGTTGTTCATCACCGAGATAGTGCAGCACGGCGCGGGCGAAACGCGGCGACAGCGCCGCGATTTCGAGTTTGCGCACCAGGGCAAGCTTGTCGAGCCGGCCACGAATGTCGAGCCAGTCGGCGAACCCGGTGATGGGAATATCGATGGCCAGCCGAGTCTCGAGATCGAAGCGCAGCAAATGCGTCTGCTTCCACTCGTTTTCCAGTTGCGCCCGGGTCGCCGCCGCGGCCTTGACCAATACCGCCGCCAGGGGCTCCCACGCCGCCGCGCTGTAGATGCCGCCACTGACCTCCATGGCGCCGGACGCCACCCGGCGGACCAACACACTGACGGCCGGCGCGTCCTGGGTTCCCTGGCCGTCGATGATGGCGTCGATGGCCACGGCTTCGCCGGCGCCATAGCGTTCCGCGAGGCGGGCGAACCGTTCACGATCGCCGGCCCGGGCCTGCTCGGCATCGAGAATTTCGAGATCCGCAAGCTCGCCGAACGGAATGATAATGGGCACCAGGCTGTTGCTCGGCGGCAGCGACGCCCAGGCTTCGCGCCAGGGGTTGCCGTCATCCCACAGCATCAGCCCCTTAGCATCCTGGAACAGGGGCACCACCACGATGGGCTCGCTCGCCGTGGCGGCATAGGGAATATCCAGATTACGCAGCAGGTCGCCGACTTCGGCAGGTTTGAAGTGATAGGTCAATGAGGCGATATAGCGGTCCGGTCCGACCCGCTCGCCGAACACTTCGAACCCCCTGACCAGCTCGGTAACCACCGGATCGGCCAGCACCGGCAGACGGTCGTAGTCGGCCTCGGCCACGAGTCGCTCTAGAAGCCGGCGGAAGGCCTGCTGCTGACCATCGGCAAGGGCCGCGGTGCGCGCCGCCTCGGCATCCGCCGCGGTGACGTCCACCGCCACGCCGGAAACGCTGAAAGCCGCGTCAGCCTTGGCCGCCAGCACTTCTGGACCGGTTGTGACGAGCCAACCGACAGTGACAAAAAGAATGGCGATCAAGCGCCGGGTATGGGTCATTGCAAACCGTTCCGGATGCAGTATGTTCGGCGCGAAAGCGGGCGCATTATATCGAACTATCAGGACGAGAGCGAGGGGCCCCATTTCCAGAAACAGTTATTCCTACAAAGACGCCGGTGTGGACATTGCCGCCGGCGCTGCTTTGGTCAA
The DNA here is from genome assembly GCA_046582535.1 of Alphaproteobacteria bacterium. Classification (GTDB taxonomy): domain Bacteria; phylum Pseudomonadota; class Alphaproteobacteria; order JAAXGF01; family JAAXGF01; genus JAYZAP01. Next base: position 5,806 of record JAYGEF010000283.1, on the reverse strand, counting down.
AGCCATTGGACCGCTTGCCCGGGCCACGGCCCGCACCGGCGCCGACCCGGAGGTCGGCGGCTATGGTGGCCTGTTCGATCTCGCCGCCGCCGGTTTTCGTGACCCGGTCCTGGTCTCGGGCACCGATGGCGTCGGCACCAAGCTGAAGGTCGCCTTCGCCGCCGACCGCCATTCCACGGTGGGCATGGATCTGGTCGCCATGTGCGTCAATGACATCGTCACCCGTGGCGCCGAGCCGTTATTTTTCCTCGACTACTTCGCCACCGGCAAGCTCGACGTGGCGGTGGCCAAGATGGTGGTCGCGGGTATTTCCCAGGGCTGCAAGACGGCCGGCTGCGCTCTGATCGGCGGCGAAACCGCGGAGATGCCGGACATGTACGGCGCCGGCGAATACGATCTCGCCGGATTTGCCGTCGGTGCCGCCGAACGCGACGCCATGCTGCCCCGCGATACGGTCGAGCCCGGCGATATCCTGCTTGGCCTGGCCTCGGACGGGCTCCATTCCAACGGCTTTTCCCTGGTCCGCAAGATCGTCGAGGGCGAGGGCCTGGACTACGACGCCCCGGCGCCCTTCGCCGCCGACACGCCGCTGGGCGACGCGTTGCTGGCGCCGACCCGCATCTATGTCAAATCCTGCCTTGCGGCTCTCGCCGACGGCCAGGTCAAAGCCCTGGCTCATATTACCGGCGGCGGCCTGTTGGAGAATATTCCCCGGGTCCTGCCCGATGATATGGCGGTCGAAATCAAGGCCGCCGCCTGGCCGGTGCCGTCTGTGTTCGCCTGGCTCGCCTCGACCGGCGGTGTCGAAGGCCAGGAAATGGCCCGCACGTTTAATTGCGGCCTCGGCATGGTCGCCGTGGTCAGCCCCGATGACGCCGCAGCGGTTACCGCGATTTACGAGGCCAACGGCGAGACGGTTTACGCCGTTGGCACGGTGACGGCCAAGGCCGATGACGCGCCGGCAGTCAGACTTGTCGGTGCCGGAGAGCCATGGCCGAGCTGACATGACCGAACTGACTTTGGCCGTCCTGATTTCCGGACGGGGCAGCAATCTGCAATCCCTGATCGACGCCTGCGCCAAGGCGGATTTTCCGGCCCGCATCGCCCTGGTTATATGCAATGAGCCCGGCGCCAAGGGGCTTGAGCGGGCCCATGCGGCCGGCATTCCCCACCAGACCATCAATCATCGGGATTTTGGCTCGCGCGACGCCTTCGGCCAAGCCCTCAGCCAGGCAATCACCGATAGCGGAGCCGGCCTGATCTGTCTCGCCGGGTTTATGCGGGTGCTCGACGGTGGTTTCGTCGGCCAATGGCACGACCGGATGATCAATATCCATCCGTCGCTGCTACCTGCTTTCCCCGGCCTTCACACCCACGAGCGGGCATTGGAGGCAGGCGTTCGCTTCGCCGGCTGCACCGTGCACTATGTTCGCGATGGCTTGGATAGCGGCCCGATCATTGCCCAGGCAGCCGTGCCGGTGCACCCCGGCGACACGCCGGACTCCCTGGCTGACCGTGTACTCGCGGCGGAGCACCGGGTTTATCCCCTATCGGTACGCTTGATCGCTGAAGGCCGGGTGACCGTAAACAACGAAACGGCGCTGATTGAAGAAAGCGCCGCCCCGGATACAGTCCTGCTCAATCCTCAGGAAGATTAGCCGACGATCTCGTCATCGCTGAAGTAATAGCCGATCTCAAAGGCCGCGGTTTCCGGCGAATCCGAACCGTGGGCCGAGTTGGCCTCGATGGACTCGGCGAAATCGGCGCGAATGGTGCCCGGCGCTGCATCGGCCGGGTTGGTCGCGCCCATGATCTCGCGGTTTGCGGCAATGGCGCCTTCACCTTCGAGAACCTGCACCACGATCGGCCCACTGATCATGAAATTGCACAGATCATTGAAAAACGGGCGCTCGCGGTGAACCGCATAAAACCCTTCGGCCCGCTCGCGGGTCAGCCGGATACGCTTCTGGGCGACGATACGCAGGCCCGCCTCCTCGAAACGCGCGATGATACGGCCGGTGAGATTGCGCCGTGTGGCGTCCGGCTTGATGATGGAAAGTGTCCGCTCGATGGCCATTATTGGCTCCAGTCCGATCCTGAAAGAGCGCGCCTTATAGCCCCTTGCCGGCCCTACGGCAACTCCCGGTGACATCGGTCGCGCGCGACCCCTTTGATCGAAGCCCGGGCCGTGCTATCAACCCGCCGCCATGTTGAGAATAGAAAACATCACCTACCGCATTGGCGGCCGCGTCCTGTTCGAGGATGCCAGCGCCGTGGTACCGGTGGGCCACAAGCTCGGCCTCGTGGGACGCAACGGCTCGGGCAAGACGACCCTGCTGGGCCTGATTGCCGGCCGGCTGGAATGTGACGCCGGCGGCATTTCCTTGCGCCGTGGCGCTCATCTTGCCCAGGTCGCCCAGGAAGCCCCCGGCGGCCCGAGCAGCCTGCTCGACTCGGTGCTGGAGGCCGACGTCGAACGCACCGCCTTGCTGGCCGAGGCCGAGACCGCCACGGACCCGGGCCGCATCGCCCATATTCATACCCGGCTCGCCGACATCGGGTCCCATACGGCACCGTCACGGGCCGGCGCCATTCTCTCCGGTCTCGGGTTCGACAGCGTCGCCCAGGCGCAACCGCTCGACTCGTTCTCCGGTGGCTGGCGCATGCGGGTCGCTCTCGCCGCCACCCTGTTTATCGAGCCCGACCTGTTGCTGCTCGACGAGCCGACCAACTATCTCGATCTCGAAGGCACCCTGTGGCTGGAAGGCTATCTGCGTACGTACCCCAACACCATTCTACTGGTCAGTCACGACCGTACCCTGCTGAATACGGCGGTTGGCGGCATCCTCCATCTCAACAACGGCAAGCTGACGTCCTACACCGGCGGCTACGACCGCTTCGAGCGCACCCGGGCCGAGCGCCTCGCCCAGGAGGACGCCCAGCGCAAGAAACAGGACGCCCAGCGCAAACACATGCAGGCCTACGTCGACCGCTTCCGCTACTCGGCGACCAAGGCGCGGCAGGCTCAGAGCCGGCTCAAGGCCATCGCCCGGTTGCAGCCCATCGCCGAAGCCATGAAGGACCCGACGGTGGCCTTCAACTTCCCCGACCCGGGCACCCTGGCGCCGCCGATCATCACCATCGACGGCGGCGCGGTGGGCTATGAGGATAACAAGCCGGTGCTGCGCGATCTCGACCTGCGCATCGACATGGATGACCGCATCGCCCTGCTCGGCGCCAACGGCAACGGCAAATCGACCTTCGCCAAGCTGCTGTCGCGCCGACTCAATCTTATGAACGGGCGTTACTTTGCCACGGGCAAACTACGGGTCGGTTATTTCGCCCAGCATCAGGTCGATGAGCTGACCGCCGGCCACACGGCGCTCGAGCACATGCGCGGCCTCATGCGCGGTGAGCCCGACACCAAGGTGCGCGCCCATCTCGGCTCTTTCGGCCTGGTCCAGGATAAGGTCGGCGTCAAGGTCGATAACCTGTCCGGCGGCGAGAAGGCGCGGCTGGTGCTGGCCATGATGTGCCGCACGGTGCCCCACCTTATGGTGCTCGACGAACCGACTAACCATCTCGACGTGGATGCCCGCGAGGCCCTGGTCCAGGCGCTCAACGACTTTCCCGGCGCCTTGCTACTGATCACCCACGACCCGCACCTGATCGAGGCCTGCGCCGATCGCCTGTGGCTGGTCGCCAATGGCCGGGTCAAACCGTTCGACGGCGATGTCGACGACTACCGCCGCATGCTGCTCGGCGAGCGTGGCTCACCGTCGTCCATGACCGATGCGCCGGCCGAAGCAAAAGCGCCCGCCGCCAAGGTCAACAAACGCGACGCCCGCCGCGCCAAGGCCCAGGCCCGCCAAGGTCTCGTCGACCTGCGCCGCGCCGTGCGCGAAACCGAGTCATTGGTCGAAAAACGCGTCGCCGAAAAGGCCAGCATCGACGTGAAGCTGGCCGACCCGACCATATACGAGGGTCCGACCGCCAAATTCACCGAGCTCCTGAAGCACCGCGACAAGGCCGCGCGCCGCCTCGCCGACGCCGAAGCCAAATGGCTCAAGGCCCAGAACGACCACGACACGGCGGCGGCCGGGTAGAACTCAATTCCAAACTGCGAGCATCCTTAGCCAAGCACCCATCCATCGACGCACCATCCCACATGGGTCTACAAGCCACTATCATTCCCGACGCGAAACCCATACACTACGCTATACAACCAACACGGTTACGCGCCCAAACAACCATACGCGATACAATGGACCACACAAGAGCTCCGGAGCGACAAATGGGAGAAATTGAACTTCCCTGGAACAACTTCCGTAGATTTGATGCCACAGGATGGTTTTCCATAAAACCCTTAACGATCCAAATTGGACCGAACAATAGCGGAAAGACAAGCCTGATCGCGCCTTTACTATTATTAAAACAGAGTCTAGAAAACAAAGTTTCTAGTTTACCGCTAATGACCAATGCAGTACCTATCAACGCTGGTTCATACCAAGATGTAATTTCGGGCCACGTTCATTCTCTTAAGTTATAATTCTCTTTTCGATGGCGCAAACCGAATATCGATAGCGACAAATCAACCGCTAAAGCCTCTAATTCCATTCCTGCCTCATTCGACTTTGGCTTTTCATTAGATAACGAAACAAAAACTATTCAGTTAACTGACTATATAGTAAACGACGAATATGCAAACTAGATACTAGGGCGAGCACTTTTGAATTCTGTAAAATATTGCCTAAGCGGTATAAAGTTCCAAAAATCCTCAAAGAGCGATCAAATCGCGGCGCGTCAATCTGTACACAGTTCTCGATCTCAAAGATTTGTTTTAAATTGAATAGGTTTCCGATAGATGTCATCTAATCAGGTTACATCGTCAAAGAAATGGAAAAATAAAGATGAAGGAAAACTCCAAGAGATATCTATCACTAGAGAATTAATGCGTACATAACCACAATTAAAATGGCTGGGGCTAAAATAGAAGGCGTTCTATCAAACATTAGCTACATAGGCCCGTTGCGCGAACGACCACGCCGTTACTACGAGACATCGAATGAAATACCACGATCTGTCGGAACTCGTGGGCAGTTTGCGCCCGAAATTATGTTCATGTGTGATGATAGGAAGTTAATTGCTCGGGTCAATTATTGGATAGCTGGTTTGGCTTTGGCTCAACGATTGCATGTAAGAATCTTTGTAATGGTGCGTTTTCTGTCGATGTTAAGCCGCGACGACGACCTTTTTCGACGAATTTTTTGGATACCGGTTTCGGTATGTCACAAATACTACCGTAATCGTTCAAGGGTTATTTGGCTACAGTGACAGTTTGACAATTTTCGAACAGCCCGAAATCCACTTAAATCCTAAATTGCAGTCACGGTTGGCTGATGTCTTCGCTGAATTCGTTGCTCCTGTCGGTTCGGTTGTTATTGAAATCCATAGTGAGCAGCTTTAATTAAGTATTAGACGATTGATTGCAGTCGGTACGATATCAGCCAGTAAAGTGACATTGTACTACGTTGAAAAAGAAACAATTGGCTCGACCATTCGACCGAGTAACGTTTGTGAAAGATGGACATATAGAATTCGATGATTGGCCAGAGGGCTTTTTCGAAGATTCTTTTAGGGAATCGTTGGCGCTGGCACATTCACAGTCGCGGAGGGACTAGATTTGCTTGCTGACATTATAATCGATACTAATGTTCTGGTTGGCGCGGGTAATCCTGGTGTTGAGAGGCAAGGTACATCTGTTTTGTTCTTGAACTGTTTTCTTGCACTTACTACAAAAATGAAA